>CAYPMS010000039.1:0-30268 GCA_964411655.1 uncultured Fibrobacter sp. | reverse complement strand
ATTATTTTGTTAAGTGTGGCTTAACTTTTTGTCCACAAAACCTTCCGGAATTCATAGCATCCTGAGTAAAGACATTGTGACCCAGACCGCATTTATCCAGCTGCGCCAGAATAAAAGCTTCGATGTCATCGGAGATCAACTTTAGCATGACAGTGGAATAAGTTATTCTGGACTTTATGTCTTCATTGACCTTTAAAGACATTTTACTGAGCAGCTCGGTCTGTCCGAATAGGATAAGATTGTGATTTTTGGTGTCAACACCGAAATAATATTTCCTACTTTCAACGGAAAAAATTTCCCATTTGGGCGTGCAAGGAGAAAACCTCCTTTACCGTGTACTATTCAAAAACTTATATGAACGCAAATAACTGTAAACAAAGACTTAAAAAACGAGAAGATTTGAAAAAGATAAAAGGAAATAAGACAAATGAGGAAACATTTTACCTGCTTCCTTTTTCTAAGAAGACAATTTCACTTAAGAGATTTGAGGATATTGATCAGGGGCTAAAGAAAAATCACTTCTCCAGTATAAGAGTCACCGGTCCGTCATTTATCAGCTCTACTTGCATGTTAGCTCCGAAAACCCCAGTCTCCACTCTGCGGATCTGCTCGCGCAATCGGTTAACAAAATAGCTATAGAGCTGATTCCCTTTCTCTGGATTTGCTGCACTGGTAAAATTCGGTCTTCGTCCCTTGCTGCAGTCAGCTAACAGGGTGAATTGGGACACTACCAGCGCTTCACCATCTATATCCTTTACTGACAGGTTCATTTTATCGTTCTGGTCGGAAAAAATACGCAGCTCGGAACATTTTTTAGCTAGAAAGTCGGCTGTCTCGGTGGTATCCTGCCCGTGAACTCCGATCAGTATCAGAAGGCCCTGACCAATATTTCCGGTAACAGAGCCGTCTATGCTAACCGAAGCTTTTTTTACTCTTTGAAGAATCAGTTTCATATCAGGTGAATAATAGATAAAAGGTAAATGGAAAAAATTTGCTGTCGGTTTAATTTGTATAAGGTCATGATCACACAGGTCTTTATCTTCAAAAGCCTATGCTTTTGATGCCCGGATATGCCGGTATAATCTCTATAAGAAAAGATTTAATCCACACCTGACTCCCCAGCCACTCATATTTCGACGTGTAAAAAGATGAGAATCATAGCGTTTGATTCTTTTAGGCTTTGACCACAGATGATCCACTCCACCAAAGAGGCCGACATGGGGGCTAAGATTAATCAAGGCATCTACGGCAACTTTTAATACCGCACCAAAATACCAGCCGCTTTTATCATAGAGCTCCGGAATAGATCCGATGGGTTCTACATTTATATCCTTCTTGGAGAAATGCATAAAACCTATACCGGCCTGTCCGGAAATGCTGGGACTGACAAGAAAGTCCGGCAGCGGAGAGATAGAGAGGAAGGCTGTTATAGGGAACATGAGAGAGCGTTCGATTAGTTCTTCCTGATAAATTTGAGGGGCAATCTTGTTTTCTTTGCTGTTTTTATTCCAAATAAAATCAAACCCGGCTCCCAGGGTTACTACCTTATCGAAACTGATACCGGATAAAAGCGACCAATCAAATGCGGTGCTACGCTCGGAATGCTTGAGGTCTTCCGGCCAATAAGGCCCGAATTTCAGAGTCAGAGTTTTATCGAAAGCACAGATATTCAGTGTGAAAGCGGTTAAAAGCCCAAAAATAGCCGGAATACGTAAACGCATAAATGGAAGCTCCTGTTTATGAATGATAATTCAATATACAGTAATGTTTCGATGTAACGCAACCGGGGATTATTGCATCAAACTGGATAAAAAACAGGTATTTTGGTTGCATTATGCACAGCCCTTTCAGAGTACTTTTATGCATGCATTCCATTCAGGTTGTATTTTCATTCTGGAATACAACTTTGCGGGAGCCTTTTTTATGAATATCAAAATATTTTCCCTTGCTCTTTTTACTTTGGTGATTTTTAGCGGGTGTTATACCAGATTAGGTTCGCTTGAGCAGCCCGGAGATCAGTACATTGCAGAGGGAACAGATTCTTTAATCGATTCAACCAGCCCCAGCGCCCGGGTGGATACCATTATTTATAAGGAAAAAGAGATCTGTATCTGGGAACGAGATTTTACTGGAATGCCTCGTTTGCGCTGTTTTCCCAGTTATTATCCCAGAGACTGGTACTTCTACAACAATTCGCCATGGTGGTTTCGTAATTCTACCTACTGGTATGATTATAAAAGATGCCCCAGATATTACTATTTCGACTCTAACTGCAGTTGCTGCAGATATTACCATCACCATCCATATCCGTATGGCCATGGAGGTGGAGGGGGGAAAGGCGGGTCCGGAGGACCTGGCAGCAGCAGTGGAACTCCAAACCGTTCTCGTGGTGTCGGTAGCGGCAGTTCTGTCCCGGCTCCTCAGGGCGGGGCTACACTACCAAAATCTTCAGGAAGCAGTGTTGAGCAAAAAAGTTCTACAACTCCACCAGCACCGGAAAGACCCAATAGAAGCAGGGGCTTTGGAGCGACCGATATAAACCCGGTAACTCAATCGAATCAGGGCGGTAATGTAGAGAAGAAAAAAGCCGAAGCGGTTCCTGAATCAAGTCCTTCAGATGGGGTTACACCGCCTAATAAGCAGATTCAGATGGAAAATTCAGATGGACCAAGGACAAGACCAAAAAGAAATTCAAGGTGGTAGTATAAAATGAAAAAGTTTTTGCTGATTGCGGTTATACTGGTTGCAAATGTCGCTGCTGAGGACAATGTCAGATTAGGTTTTGAAAATGGTTTTGGTGCCAGAGCCTTTTCTTTGGCCAATAATTATGTTGCCTTGTCCAATGATCTTTCAGCGATTTACTGGAATCCGGCAGCATTGTCGTTCTCTCTGACCAGAGAGTTTCAGGTTACCTTTGATATGTCATCACTTAATGGAACATCCACATTTTCAAATAACCAGCAAACGACTACCATGAACCGGCTTAAAGTCTCCAATACCGGTTTTATGTACTCTTTTCCGGCGACTCAGGGCGGGTTGACAATAGCATTCTCTTACAGTAATCCATTCGTATTTGATGATATTTACAAGGCACGCGTTGGCTTTATTTCGGATGGGCAGCAGCTGAATATAGATGAAAGTTTCAGAACATCTGGCGGACTCAAGTATTTCAGTGGTGGTTTCGGACTTCAGGTGGCGCCACGAGTGGGAGTCGGAACAACGGTATCATTTGTGTATGGAAGAGAAGATCTGGAGCGTATGACGTGTGTAAGTAATGGTTATTCCGATAATTCAATAGATTATGGTATAAAGGGTAAATATGCAGGATACGATATCAGAGTGGGGGCAATTTACAAGGATGATCTGCTGAGTGCCGGATTGAGGTTCGTATTCCCTCAGGTGATAAGGGTAAGAGAAACAGATAATGAAAAACAGAGGATTGACGATACGCAGTATAAAGAATACAGCGACAGGTACAGGGGGAAAATGTATTCTTCATATAACGGGGCTGCAGGAGTCAGCTTGACATTGCCGATGCTTACCATAACAGCTGAAGGGCGGGCAGTATTTCCATTTGGATTTGTTTTTCCGTCAGAAGAGATTCCTAACAGTTCTCAGGCAGGCTATTTCAAGCTTGGAGGAGGAGTTGGGGTGGAGTTTCCAGTGGGCAAGATGCCGATGCTGGTACGTACCGGGTATTCTCTCGATGAAGTTGATCTTCACCGGTATATCAGCAAATATGACAGGGAAGAATTAATGTGGAACGATGACAATTTCAGGGTCGCCAAGGACCGTCATCAGATATCAGCAGGTGTAGTGTTTTTCAGCAGCAATATATCACTGGACATAGGTTACTGCTACTCGATATGGGAGATAATGGAAAATGTCATGCATAATGGAGTTTTCAAGGGTAAATTGAAACATGACTATTCTATGCACAAGTTAATGTTGTCTCTGTCGCTGAGACACTGATAAAGTAAGTTTTACACATTTAGAGATCAGGACAAAATGAAGAAGGTGGAAATTTTCACTGATGGTGCCTGTTCTGGTAATCCCGGATCTGGTGGATTCGGAGTCATTCTCCGGTTTAACGGAGTTGAGAAAGAGTTATCAGGCGGTTACAAAAACACCACCAATAACCGCATGGAGATTATGGGTGCAATAGCTGGACTGGAAGCACTTAAAGAGCCCTGTGAGGTGACACTGACTACCGATTCCCAGTATCTGGTCAATGCAATCGAAAAGGGATGGGTATATAAGTGGAAAGCTAACGGATGGATGAGAAACAGTAAGGAGGAGGCTCTGAATCGAGATCTGTGGGAGCGGCTTCTGAAAGTTATGGAAAAGCACAGTGTTCGTTTTCAATGGATAAGGGGGCATGCCGGGCATGCAGAAAATGAACGTTGCGACCGTCTGGCCGTACTAGCTGCCTCCAAAGGGGATCTTCCGGAGGATAAACGCCCATGAAACCAGAAGTGATAATTATAGGTATAGCACCTGATAATTATTGCTACCTGATAAAATCCGATAAAGATGCTGCAGTAATAGATCCTGCTGAATCGGGTGCAGTGATGGCAGAGTTGGAAAAACGGAATTTGAATCTGCAGTACATACTGGCAACTCATCATCACAGTGATCATACCGCAGGGATACCGGAATTAAAGAAGAAAACCGGTGCGAAGGTTTACGGCGGAGATAAAAGGATAAAGTCTGTAGACAAAGTTTTCCAGGATGGAGAGAGTTTTCTGCTTGGTGATATTGAGATCGTGGTGATGGCGATGCCCGGACACACCCGTTATCAGGTAGCCTATTATCTTGCCGGTCATGGAATGATTTTTACTGGTGATACACTTTTCGGAGCTGGATGTGGAAGGATTTTCGAGGGATCAGCCGATCAGTTGTATAACTCTCTCATTAAAATCTCCTCTCTTCCTGATGATACCCTGATTTATTTCGGTCACGAATATACTCTGGAAAACCTGGAGTTTGCATCAATGGTTGATGAGGGTAACCAGAATGTAAAGGACAGGCTGGGAGAGGTCAGGCAGTTACGCAGTGAGAAGAAAGTGACTGTTCCATCCACTGTGATGCTGGAGAAGGCCACCAATCCCTTTTTGCGAGTGCACACGATTGGCATACGCAAATATCTGGGGATGGTTGACAGGTCTCCGGTTGCAGTATTTGAAGAGTTAAGGAAGAGGAAGAATCGGTTTTAGTGTAATGGTAAAGCGTACTTTGCGAACTCTGCGTTAAATATCTGATTCTTTCTCCGGATTAGATTTCTATCTTACCAGATTTACAGTCCGTATCGATTCACCGCAGATACTGGATACCTTCACGATGTATAATCCATTTGCTATATCTCCTTCTGGAAGATCCAGTCTTGTAGTGTGCCTGCCTGCTTTTTTATGTATCCTCAATGGTGTGCTTATCAATCTTCCGGATGGATTGTAGAGGCTGATGGAAACTGGAGAAGATTCCGGCAACGAATAGCTCACCATCAAAGAACTGTGGTTTTCTATTGAGGTGGTCAGCTTGCTTTTCTGTTTAACATTTTGAGATGCTGAATATGAAGAGACCAGATCGGTGTTATACCATCTGGTAAATATATCAGCCGCTTTTGTGACACCGGTTAATGGCTTTAAGCGATAATCATAGTGCTTCCTGCGTGTCTCTTCTCCCTTGTATATATAATCGGTGTTGCATATAACTGCAATTACCACATTTCCTGCAGGAGCTTTGTCAAGCCGGAGAGCACAGGTGCCGCTTGTAACTGGTTTACTGTAAACCGCTGTACCATCGGTTGCACGGTAACAGAGTTGACACGACATGTTTTCGCCTATGGGTTGGAAATCTACGCTGACAAAGTTACCCGATACCTCTAAAGGGATCTGATTGGCTCCGGACCATCCTGGAGTGGTTCGCTGCTCAGGGATAAGCACCCCGTTTTCATCTACAGTGGTTTTGGCATATGGCGTGGCATTCCAGATTTCACAGTTAATCCAATAAGGTTCCCATTCGGCTCCAATTGGGCGGCCAAAATTATCGTTCAAAAGTTTTTTGCAGGCTTCTGACCACTTTTTCATATCAATAAGAGCCTGTTTGGCCCGGTATTCCATAATTAATCGACGGGTCTGCTCTTCACCCAATGCTTTTGCTATTCCTTCCAATATCCTGTCAGGGCAGTTTTTCCAGATCCAGGGGACACTTCCTAATCCTAACCACTCTCCAAGAAATGTGGGAAAAATGTTTCCGTACTGTGTTCCTCCAAGAAATGTACGCCAGGTGCAGATCTGCTGTCCATTCTTATACATGTCAACACCTTCGGCTGATGGTCCCCCGAAACTTCCATCTTGTAACCATCCGCTGTAGCATTCTATTGGCATGAAGGGAGCGATGAGGGTAGCACCGTTTAAAAATCCCATCGAACTATAATCGCCGGTTTGTTGGGCGGTTGATTGCTGTTGAAGCCAGGTGTTTCCTCCCTCGTGAAACCAGGCAGCTTTTTTTGCTCCCGGAAGTGTTGCCAGAATACAGTGAATTCCTTCGTGTACCATTGCACTCATCTGATATTCTCTGTCGTGGTATGTACATGATGGATCAAAACTGTAAACCGGATAATAGGATGCCAGAATGATCGGGTAGCCTTTAACGCTGCTTTGCCATCCCCCTAAATCAGTATTGGAAGCGTTGTCGGTACAGAGACCGGAGCCGTAAAGGTAAACAGCACTTCGATATCCGTCCTGGACACGCTTATCAGGAGGCCATCCCATCGTATCTCTGAAATAAGCAAATTCCTGGTTTAATCTTTCCAGCATTGGAGTTATTGCTGCATCAGTAACAAGGTGGTTTTTATTTGCTCCCCATTTAAAAGTCCACCATCCCAGAGACTTTGTACCCACAACACCATTACAGTCATCAAGATCTTGGGTGGGCATCCTGAAATCCGGGTTTTCATCCTTGAAATTATATCTGATGGTGGGATTATATTTTGGCCAGGAATATGGATCTCCTTCATTGGATAAAATTGTAGTTTCAAAAAACAGAATTGAAGTGATCATCAAGGTGAGAACAGGTGCCGATGATTTCATATATGAGGCTCCGGAGAACTTACGTTGATAAGGCCATTATTTTTTGTGCACGAGCATTTTTGGTGATTCCTACAATTGTTAATCTATCGAAAAAAATGCAGAAAAGACTGAAATTCACTAAGAAAATAGAAGAAAAATTGCCAGAAAGGCGTGTGATAGGGCATAATACATGTTATTGAATAGTTATGGCCACAATTGTATTTTAAAGAATTTTCGACCACAGGTTAGTGAATTTAATTATCTGCGGGGTTTGAGTGAATAAAATCGCTTTTATGTTTCCTGGACAGGGTTCTCAGGAGATTGGAATGGGAAGGGATCTGTTTTTTGATGATCCTTTTACTATCAATCTGCTTGAGCTGGCATGTGATCTGGTTCATGAGGATTTGAGACAGCTTTGTATGGAAGGGCCTGAGAAGCGTTTGATTCAGGCACGTTTCCTTCAGCCATCGATAGTCACCGTGTGTCTGGGATACTGGAACCGATTGATAGAAAGCGGCATCAGACCGGATGTGGTTTTAGGACATTCTCTTGGTGAGATCAGCTCGCTTGCTGCTTCTGGAGTAATTACAGCAGAACAGGCGGTAACGATAGCCGCCAAAAGAGGTGAGTTGATGGACAAGGTGGCCTCTCAATGTGATGGTGGGATGCTGGCTGTTATGTTCATGGACCGGGAGACTGTAGACAGTCTCATCAAAGAGGCTGCTGATCCTGACCTGCTTGTACTGGCAAACGACAATGCACCGGATCAGTTTGTTTTATCCGGGGACAGATCATCACTGGATAACGTGGCTTTCCTGATAGCAGAGCGTAAATTGGGAAAAAGCAAGAGAGTACCGGTAGTGGGTCCCTGGCACAGTCCGTTTCTTAAAGAGGTACGTTTTGAGTATGAAAGATGGGTGGAGCCATTTACTTTTAACCCGCCGGGAATCGACATAATATTGAATGCCACCGCAAAGACTGAAAATCACCCATCAACCATAAAACACCTTTCCTCCTGGCAATTAACCAGTCCCGTTTTCTGGAGAGAATCGATGTGCACTCTGAAGGAGATGGGAGTCAATGTGCTTATCGAAATAGGCCCGGGAAAGGTACTTTCCGGATTAGCACGAGTAAATAATTTCCGGAAAGAATCCAGGGTCCTGTCCATCAATAAAGTTGAAGATATCAATTTGTTGTTGAAAGAAACGAATCAGACGGAAACGCATACAGGCATGATCTGCTGATTACATTTCATAAAGGGTTTCATCGCGTACAGGTCTTTTCTGTCTGCAAGATTTGGGAGAATCCAGTTTAAACAGATCGCTTTCATCGATATCTCCCAACTGTTGCTCAATTGCTTCAGGATCTTCTCCGGCCTCCATGCGACTCAGTGCATCTTCCATTTTATCTCCCAGTTTAAGACCGGTCATGTCTGTAAGTTTTCTCATCAGATTGGCAGCTTGTCTGGGATCATCTTCATTGATATTCTCTGCTTCCGAGGCCAGTGCCTGCATAGCTCTCTCCATTTTTGATTCATCGATTGGAAGATCCGGAAACTCCGAATCGTTTTCCTGATCTTTTCTGGAGCTGCCTGTAAAGAAGAATCTGGATACCTGTCTGGTGAGGGTATTTGTTTTACAAGCCGGACAATCAGGAGTCTTCTCAGTGTTTACTGTTTTTGAGAAAAATGTATAGATAGTGTTGCAGGAATGACAGTAGAACTCATACATTGGCATAAGTTATCCTTTCGCTAATTATGTGAAAAAATAATTTTTCCATGGCTGAAATTTCCACTGCCTCTAAAGATAATTCCGGAATATTACTTAGAGTACGCTGACCTTCTGATCAGCTTTCGTCCAGTTCAAAATTTATTCTGGCAGTGACCTGCCACTGAGAAATGTGATTCTCTTCGAGTGCGCCTCTTATCTGGGAGATTTCAAACCATTTCATTCCATGTATCGTTTTACCGGTCTTTGAGATGGCATTTCTGAGTGCATCTTCGATACTATCCGGTGATGTGCCTGTTATTTCAATAGTTTTAAAGGTATGCTGTTTCATAGGTCCTCCGTTATTGAATATATGGTTCAGTGTTCTATGGGATAATTTAAAGATTTCCAGGAGCTGAAACCGCCTAAAATCACTACTGGTTTGTAAGGTCCTTGCTGCAAAAGTAATGATGCAGCAATTGCTGAGCGATGTCCACTTCCACAAATGATAAAAATGTTTCGGTCAACTGGAATCAGATCAGTATGTGCGATGAGTTCGGTAATGGGTATATGATGAGAATCGGGAATTTTGCCATCTTTGACAAGTTCCTGAGAGCTTCGGATATCCAGAATCCAAAGTGATTTAGAAGAATCCAGTTGTGCTTTGAGATCCTTAGCCGTTATGATCGAAATGGAACTGGAAGGCAGCCCGGCTTTATGCCAACTGATGAAATCCTCGGACAAGTATCCCTTTACCGAATAGCCTAATCTGAAAAGATCAATGAGAGTGGAATCGATCTGATGGCTGTTTCCCACCAGGAAAAGGCTTATATCATAAGGCAGAAACCATCCGGCATAAGAGGGAACCCCTTCTGCCCAGATGGAGATGGAATTGGGGATATGTGAGGTGAAAAAGCTGGTGATTTCTCTGGTGTCCAGTACAAGGGAATCTGCAATCATATAACTGAATTCCTGACTGGTAAGAGGGGCTGGTTTGATTAATTCAGGAATCTTATCACTCAGGTTTATTTTTTCCATCATTTTGAAGTATGGGGGCTTTTCCAGATCCTGAGCTACCGCCTTTATAAAAGAAGTTTTATTAGGCAATTGAAGTGCCGGGTTGTGAAGTTTTTCCAGGCCGATAGTAGTCCACAGGCGATCGGAGATATTGCGGCCGCAAACAGAGCCTGCTCCATGTGCAGGACAAACGATAATCTGATCACCTAAGAGCAACAGCTTTGAAAAAATGGAATTATAAAGCAGGGATGCCATCTCCTCCAGTAGGTCACTTCCCATAAGATCTACTCTGCCGACTTCATCTGAAAAGAGTGTATCGCCAGTGAAGACACACCAGGGGGCCCCTTTTTCATCGTAAAGAAGATAGCTAATGTGTCCGGGAGTGTGGCCAGGGGTATAAATCGATTCCAGTTTGAGTTTACCGATATTCCAGGTTTGATTATCAGAAACCGGGAAACCGTAACCATAATCCCATTGGGAGTCAGCATGCCAGATTTCAGCACCTGTATATCTGGCCAGGGATTTTGAGCCGCAGACGAAATCCTCATGACGGTGAGTTTCTAAAATATTTGTGATCTGAAGGTTTTTTTCCCAGGCAATTTTCAGATAGATTTCGGTATCGGTTCTGGGGTCGATGACCAAGGCCTGGGAGTCATCGGCTAAAATATAGGAATAATGAGAAATACCTGCAGAGATGATTCTTTCAAACAGCATAATTTACTCTTTTTAATAAGGTTTTGGTCCGGTGACCGTGGGGTTTTGGGGATAGCTTACCCACTCTGTAAATGAACCTTCGTAGAGTTTCACATGTGGATAATTGAGAAAGTATTTAAAAACCAGGAATGCCGAAGTAGCTTCACGGCCGGTACCACAGTAGAGGATAACATTCTTATCCGGTGAAGCACCTCTGGAAATGGCCAGTTCACTGATAGTGGGTTTGGACCGAAGAAGATAGGGGTTGTCAGGGTCCATAAGAAGCCGCCAGGGCAGATTTTTTGCTCCGGGGATATGACCTGATTTTTCCCAGAGTCCCGAACCCTGATATACCGATCTTGGACGCACATCAATTAATGCCGTATCTGGAGAATCTTTTATTTCTATAAATTGATTGTAATTGAAAAACAGATCGCTGTTAAGTGAAAGGTTATACTCCGAAACTGAAATCGTTGGATATTCTTTAGTTAAGGGATATCCGGCATCGATCCAGGATTTAAGCCCGCCATTCAGTACAAGAATATCAGGGTGGCCAAAACGGGCCAGGGTGTAAGCCATCATGGACTGTTCCAGTCCATCTCCTTTTTTTGAGAATCGGCCATGACTGCCATAGATCACAGCGGTTTTGTCTTTCTGTAAACCGGCAGATTGGAGGAACTGTTGAAGGCATTGTGCCGGAATGTAATGGGATGGGAGTTTATGGTGAAAAAACCTCAGATGGTTCTCGTTGAAGTAAACTGCTCCGGGGATATGTTCCATTATATAGTCGTGGATATCGGGTTGAACATCAAGGATTGTTACCTCTTCCAGATGTGATTTAAGCCATGAAGCATCTATCCAGGAAATGTTTTGATTAAGATTATTCATATTGTACCTCCACTTTGAGAAAAAAAAGAAGCAATGACTATTCCGCTTTGGGTTTAATAAGCAAAGAAACAAAGGTCTATGGTTGGCATGCTTCTTGTTGCACATAAAAATCCAGAGTACCTTTTTAAAACAAATCAGGATCGGGTGTGAAAATGGGAGATTTGGTACTGATAACTGGTGGAGCCGGATTTATCGGTTCACATCTTACAGATGAGCTGTTGAAAAGAGGCTACAGGGTAAGAATCATTGATAATCTTTTGTCACAGGTACACGGTAGTTCATCGGTAAAGCCGTCATATCTTAATCCTGAAGCGGAGTTTATTAAAGCTGATATTTGTGATTCAGAATCTTTGAGTAAAGCGTTAAAGGGGGTTAAGGCTGTGTTTCATCTGGCTGCTGCGGTAGGGGTGGGCCAGAGCATGTACCAGATAAAGAAATATACTCAGATAAACAATATAGGTACATCGGTACTTCTGGAGAATCTGCTTAATACCAGTGTGGAAAAACTGGTGGTAGCTTCCAGTATGAGTATTTATGGCGAAGGACTTTACAGGGGAACAAATGGACTTGTTTACAGTACCAAAATCAGAACCGTCGATCAGCTTCGGAAAGCACAATGGGAAATTTGTTGTGAGAAGGGAACCGTGCTGGAACCGCTTCCTACACCAGAAAGTAAAGTTCCATGTCTGGCATCCATATATGCTCTTTCCAAATATGATCAGGAACGTATGTGTTTGTTAATCGGTAATGCATACAACATCCCTACAGTTGCGCTTCGTTTTTTTAATGTATATGGTACCCGCCAGGCTCTGTCCAATCCTTATACCGGCGTGCTGGCAATTTTTGCATCGAGATATCTTAACTCCAGGCAACCTCTGATATTTGAAGACGGGAAACAGAGAAGGGATTTCGTTCATGTTTATGATGTGTGCAGTGCCTGTTGCAGTGCACTGGAGAGCAGCGTTGCTAATTTGAGCATAAATGTGGGAAGCGGAGAGAACTATTCCGTTTCACAGGTAGCACTGGAGTTATCAAAGGTTCTGGGAAAGACCGATATAAAACCATTGATCAGTGGTAAATTCAGAATCGGTGATATAAGGCACTGTTTTGCTGATATCACTCTGGCAAAGAATGTTTTAGGGTATAAACCCAGGATAACGCTTGAGAAGGGACTGGGCGAGCTTGCCATCTGGCTGGAGAACCAGATAGCTCATGATAAACTGGATATTGCTAATTCAGAACTCGTTGCCCGAGGATTGACATCATGAACAATATCGACAAACCTGTTGTAATTACCGGAGGCGCCGGTTTTATCGGGACCAATCTGGCTGCCAGGCTTCTGGAGAAAGGCCATAGTGTTATTATAATTGATAATCTATCAAGAAGCGGTTCTCAGAGAAATCTCCAGTGGTTGTATGATAATTACAGTAAAGGTCTGCAGGTCAGAATATGCGACATTCGTGACAGCTTCAAGATACCAGAGCTGATAAAAATGGCTGGAACCGTGTTTCATTTTGCGGCCCAGGTGGCTGTTACCAAAAGTATGGAAAATCCTGTTGAAGATTTCAAAATCAATGTTGAAGGTACATTGAATATACTTGAATCGATTCGAAAGACCGATGATCCTCCATTTTTAGTTTTCACTTCCACCAACAAAGTATACGGAAAACTTTCAGGTGTTAAACTGGTTGAAAAAGGTCTTCGATATCACCCGGTAAGCGATATATACCGTAATGGAATTAATGAAAACACTCTTCTGGATTTTCAAAGCCCCTATGGGTGTTCAAAGGGCAGTGCCGATCAATATATCCTGGATTATTGCAGAACATATAATGTACCTGCATCGGTATTCAGAATGAGCTGTATCTATGGGCCTCATCAGTATGGTACAGAAGATCAGGGGTGGGTTGCATACTTTCTTTTTCGCATTATTGAGAATCTTCCCATAACAATTTACGGCGATGGTAAACAGGTAAGAGACATCCTATATATAGATGATCTGCTTGAAGCGTTTGATCTGGTTGTCAAAAATAAAGATAAATGTAGTGGACATGCTTTTACCATTGGTGGCGGGCCATCCAATTCAATCAGTATTCTGGAATGTATTCAAATGCTTCAGAAACAATGTGCAAAATTTCCTCCTCTTTCATTTGCTCCCTGGCGTAACGGAGATCAGTATTATTATGTGTCTGATACATCAAAATTCAACAATTTAACCGGATGGAAGCCATCTGTGGATCTGGAAAGCGGAATCAACCGATTATACGAATGGGTAAGCGCTAACATCTCCTCCGAGGTGCCTTCTATCGTAAAGGAAAAAACAACATGAAAAGTACGACTGTTTCTCTGGATGAGAAAAATAACCGTAAATTAACTAATTGTACAAATAATTTCTGTGCTCAGATTATTTCACCGGGACATATTGGATTTGTTAATGCACCCATTCCGGAAATCGGTCCGACAGAGATCCTTATAAGAATGGAGGGGTGTGGGGTATGCGGTTCGAATCTTCCTCTGTGGGAAGGGCGTCCCTGGTTTTCCTATCCTCTGGAACCAGGAGCACCGGGACACGAGGGTTGGGGAAGAGTGGTTGCAACCGGTAAAGATGTAGACCGATTTACGGTGGGAGAAAGGGTTGCAGCCTTGTCATTTCATGCTTTTGCTTTGTTTGATAAGGTGGATCAAAGTGATGCTGTTCTGATACCGGAAGAGCTTGATCGGTTTCCTTGCCCGGGCGAGGCATTGGGTTGTGCTATGAATGTATGGGAGAGAGCGCAGATAAGACCTGGCCAACGGATTGCTATTATAGGAGTTGGTTTTCTGGGTGGATTATTATGTCAACTGGCCAGTAGCTTCGGTGTATCGGCAGTAGCAATTTCAAGACGAAGGTTTGCCTTGGAAACAGCAGTAAAGTGTGGAATTAAGCATACCTGCTTCCTGGGGGAACTATCGGAAATAGTTGAATCGGTTAACAGGATCTTTGAAAGTGGATGTGATTGCGTGATTGAGGCTGCCGGATTTCAGTATACATTGACAGTTGCAAGCGCTTTGGTAAAAAACAGCGGAAGACTGATAATTGCCGGATATCATCAGGATGGAATGCGTCAGATTGATATGCAACAATGGAACTGGAAAGGCATAGATGTAATCAATGCGCATGAGCGTGATCCAAAGCGCTATATACAAGGAATTAATGCTGCAGTGGAGGCAGTAGCTGAAAAGAGGTTGGAGCCACAGCTTCTCTATTCACATGTTCTTCCTTTTGAGAAGCTGGGAGAAGCTTTTGAATTAATGAAAAATCGTCCTGATGGATTTATGAAAGCGCTGGTGACATTATGAAAACAGAGACGATTCAGACTGAAAATTATGTAAAGCCGTTAAGGCTCGGTTTTCTGGGAGTAGGATGGATCGGAAAAAACCGACTGGATGTTTTAGTTAAGCATGGGATAGCCATACCTGCGGCCATTTCTGATATCAATGTAGAAAATGCCATGGCTGCAGCTATGGACGATACGGTTGTGTGTTCATCTTTGCCAAAGCTTTTAGAATCTTCTTTGGATGGAGTAGTAATAGCAACTCCCAGTGCTCTTCATGCTGAACAGACAATCGCAGCTCTTGAGAGGGGGCTTGCAGTGTTCTGTCAAAAGCCTTTGGGAAGAAACAAAGAAGAGGTTTGGGAAGTTATCGATACTGCCAGAGGGAAAAACAAGCTTCTTGGAATAGATCTCTCATACCGTTTCCTTAAAACAGTTTCCATTGTGGAAAAGCTGATCCGTTGTGGTGATATCGGCAGGATTTTTGCAGTGGATGCGGTTTTTCATAACGCATATGGCCCCGATAAACCCTGGTTTTATGATCCTGAGTTATCTGGTGGAGGATGTGTAATAGATTTAGGGATTCATTTGGTAGATCTGGTGTTATGGATGCTTGATTTTCCATTGGTAACTAACATTTACAGTCGCTTATATGCAAATGGAATGCGTATACGGGGAAGAGGTAAATGTGTTGAAGATTATGCGGTAGCAGCTTTAGAGCTGGAGAGTGGCTGTCTGGTAAACCTTACATGTTCCTGGAAGTTGCAGGCTGGAACTGATGCCATAATTAAGTTGACTTTTTATGGTACAGAGGGTGCTTTGAGCATAAGAAATATACAGGGCTCTTTTTACAGGTTTAAAGCAGAGAGGTACCGTGGTACTTCCAGGGAGATACTTTATGATTCTTCCGATGACTGGGGAGGCGGGGCTATAATAAACTGGGCCAGGAAGCTATCGCGGGACAGTTCCTTTGATGAATCGGTAATAGAGGTGCAGAAGGTTACAGAGGTACTGGATAAGATATACCAAAACAGTTGAATACTGTATTAAAAGGGGTTTTTTATATGTATGACAATTTCCGGGTGACTACAGATCACGCTGAGATACGCAGATGGGTAGAAGAACATGATGGTGTTCCGGCATCTGTAGCGGAAAAGATGACACCAAATGAGAACGCCGGAATATTGAGAATCATTTTCAAAGGAGAGAGGAATCCGGAGGAATTTACTGTTATGAACTGGGATGAGTTCTTCACCAGATTCGATCAGGCAAATCTGGCTTTTAAATATGAGAAAAGTATTCCCGGAGGAAAAAGAAGTAACTTTTATAAATTTCTTAGTTGTGATGGGGAATAAAGATGTCGGTAGTGGAAAGTAAAAAAAACAGTTTTGACCGGATATTAATGACTGCTGATGCTGTAGGTGGTGTCTGGAACTATACAATGGAGTTAGTCAAAGGATTAAGCGATCGTGGTATAGAAGTAGCGCTTGCCACCATGGGGCCCTTGCCTGATGCAGAAAAAAGGAAATCGCTGGCTGAAATAAAAAATGTGGAGCTTTTTGAAAGCTCATTCAAGCTGGAGTGGATGGAGCAACCATGGGAAGACGTAGAGGAGGCTTCAGAGTGGTTACTGGAGCTGGAAATAATGCTGCATCCAAATGTTATTCATCTGAATGGTTTCGCTCATGGGGCGCTTCCGTGGCATTCTCCGGTGGTGGTTGTGGGGCATTCCTGCGTAATCTCATGGCTTAAAGAGGTAAAGAGGGAAAAGGCTTCATCTGACTGGTACTATTATCGGAAAAGGGTAAGTGAGGGATTGAGGGGAGCGGATGCAGTTGTTGCGCCCAGTAAAGCAATGATGAACATGCTCAAAAAACATTATGGAATTTCTGAAAATTGCAGAGTTATTTATAATGGCAGGAAACTGGATGAAAAGGATTTTTCAAAGAAGAAAATTGTACTTTCTGCCGGGAGAATATGGGATGAAGGTAAAAACATGGAAGCATTGATGTCGATTGCTTCAGAAATTCCATGGCCCCTTTTTATTGCAGGTGATCATGCAGGCAAACCTGTAAAATATGATAACGTAAAATTACTGGGGCAGTTATCTTTTCAGAATCTTTGTAAATGGATGAGTGATGCCGCTGTCTATGCTTTACCTGCGAGATACGAACCTTTTGGACTGTCAATTCTGGAGGCAGCCGGTAATGAATGTGCGCTGGTGCTTGGTGATATTGAGAGTCTTAAAGAGATATGGGGAGATGCGGCCATTTATGTTGACCCTGATGATTATGAGGAGCTGAAATTAGCAATAAACAAACTGATAGAAAACGATGCGTTACGTAATCAATATGGGATAAAAGCCCGTCAGAGGGCCATGCGATACTCTTCTGATGCAATGGTTAATAATTACATGGAATTATACAATAATCTTATCTGTAAAAGATTCCCTGTTTCAGAGAGAAATTCTATTTAAT
The DNA here is from genome assembly GCA_964411655.1 of uncultured Fibrobacter sp. Taxonomy (GTDB): domain Bacteria; phylum Fibrobacterota; class Chitinivibrionia; order Chitinivibrionales; family Chitinispirillaceae; genus JAAYPC01. The sequence continues at coordinate 13,103 of CAYPMS010000039.1, read as the reverse complement.
TGGAAACTGGTAAATAAAATGCGTTTTGTATTCTTTGTTCATTCGCTTATTTCTGACTGGAATCATGGAAATGCTCATTTTTTAAGGGGCATAGTTACAGAGCTGAAAGCCCGTGGCCATCAGGTTTCCATCTTTGAGCCGGCATTATCGTGGAGCCTCTCCAATCTGATCAAGGACTGCGGTTCACATGTGCTTGACTCATTTTCCCATTATTATCCGGGAATAAGCAGTATTCAGTACCGGATGGAAGAACTTGATCTGGATGAGGCTCTCGATGGTGCAGATGTAGTAATTGTCCATGAATGGAATGAACATGAGCTGGTTTACCGTATAGGTCAGCATCGTAAATTGCATAACGGATATCGGCTTTTTTTCCACGACACTCATCACCGTTCGGTAAGTGATCCAGAGAGCATGAAAAAGTACGATCTGACTTATTACGATGGTGTGCTTGCGTTTGGAGAGGTGATAAGACAGATTTATCTGAACAATTCCTGGGCACAGAATGCATGGACCTGGCATGAGGCAGCGGATGTCCGGATATTTCGTCCTCTGAGCTGCTATGAGTATGATGGAGATGTCGTATGGATTGGGAACTGGGGTGATGAAGAAAGAAGTCAGGAACTGAAAGAATTTCTCTTTGAACCGGTGAAACAGCTTGGCTTGCGAGGGCGGATTTATGGGGTGCGTTATCCTTCCGATGCCTTACAGATGCTTAAAAAATGCGGCCTTGAGTACGCTGGCTGGACCCCAAATTATTTGGTTCCTCAGATTTTTTCCCGTTACAGGTTTACAGTGCATGTTCCCAGAAGCCCTTATGTCAAAATGCTGCCCGGTATACCTACGATTCGACCCTTTGAAGCATTAGCTTCAGGAATACCATTAATCTGTTCTCCATGGGATGACTGTGAGCATCTTTTTGATAAGAACAGGGATTTTCTGATGGCCCGGAACAGTCAACAGATGAAAGAATGCATAAATCTGATTCTACACGATCAGAAATTTACATCACAAATGGTATTTCATGGTCTTAGAACTGTTCTTAGCAGGCATACCTGTACCCATCGGGTTGACCAATTAATTAAGATCTGTGAAGAGTCGGGAATCAAGGTCGGTACTTCAGGATGTTTGACATCAGAACTTACAAACCATAGGGGGAGCCGATGAGCAAGGGTCTCAATATTGCCTTTTTCGGGTCCAGTCTGGTTTCTGCTTACTGGAATGGAGCTGCCACATATTATCGGGGGATTATCAGGGAACTTCACAATAGAGGACACAACATAGTGTTTTTTGAACCGGATGCCTACGATCGACAAAAGAACAGAGACATCGAGAACCTTCATTATGCCCGCAGTGTGGTTTACAAGGCAGATCTGTTTGGTGTAAGAGGTGCTTTGAATGAGGCTAAAGGTGCCGATGTAATAATCAAAGCCAGTGGTGTAGGAGTTTTTGATTCTCTTTTAGAGCAGGAAGTGCTGCGTTTTCAAAGCGGCAATACATTGGTGGTGTTTTGGGATGTGGATGCACCTGCTACTTTAGACAGGGTAAGAAATGATGAAAACGATCCGTTCAGGGAACTTATCGGCTCCTATGATCTGATTTTAACGTATGGTGGAGGAGACAGGGTTGTAAGCGGGTATAAACAGCTTGGTGCCAGACAATGTATTCCTGTTTACAATGCATTAGATCCGCTCACCCATTTCCAGGTATGCTCGGAAAGCAGGTTTGAAGGAAGTCTTGGCTTTTTGGGAAACCGGCTTCCTGACAGAGAGCAGAGGGTTAAAGAGTTCTTTTTTAAACCTGCGAGTTTACTGCCTCATAAATTGTTCATACTTGGGGGAAACGGGTGGCAAAATGTTGCAAACGGGTTACCTAACATGAGATATATTGGTCATGTTTTTACCTATGATCATAATGCGTTTAACAGTTCTGTTCTTGCGGTGCTAAATATTAACCGCCAGAGTATGGCCAGTTGTGGCTTTTCGCCTCCTACCAGAATATTCGAGGCAGCCGGTGCTGCTGCTTGTATTATAACCGATGCATGGGATGGGATAGAGATGTTTCTTCAACCACAGGTAGAATGTCTGGTAGCCCAAAGCGGGGATGAGGTTGCCGAGATTCTTAAATCTCTAAATTACAGTTCTGCACGTCAGATCGGTAAAGCTGCACAGGAAAGAATACTTTCCGGGCACACTTATCAGAAAAGAGCCGCGATTGTAGAACAGGCGCTGCTGGGCTGCAGAAGCCGAAGTCATCAGGGGGTTGCTACATGATAATGACCTCTCAGTATGACCTGGTTTTTCTGGGACTTTCCATTACCTCTTCCTGGGGTAATGGGCATGCTACCACCTACAGAAGTCTGATAAAGGAACTGACGGCCAGGGGACATAATGTTTTATTTCTGGAAAGGGATATGCCCTGGTATGCAAACAACCGTGATCTGCCACAACCTCCTTATGTAAAAACAGAACTTTACAGATCGGTGGGTGATTTAAAGCAGAGATTCAGAAAAGAGATCGAGGGTGCAGAAACGGTGATAATTGGTTCTTATGTACCTGAAGGAGTTATTATTGGAGAATGGATTATCGAGACAGCCAAAGGCATAAGGGCTTTTTACGATATCGATACTCCGGTAACTCTGTCAAAGCTTCTGAAGCGGGAGTATCAGTACATAACACCTCAACTGGTTGGAAACTATGATTTATACCTGTCATTTGCAGGAGGTCCGATTCTTGATCAGATAGAACAGGTTTTTGGTTCACCCATGGCCAGACCGCTTTATTGTTCGGTGTCTCCGGAACATTATTATCCGGAGAGAATGGAGATGGTGTTTGATTTAGGATATATGGGGACTTTCAGTGCAGATCGTCAGGATGCTTTAAACAAAATGATGATCTTGCCTGCAACCAAGTGGAGAAAAGGAAAGTTTATTGTAGCTGGTCCGCAGTATCCGGAAAATCAGGTATGGCCTGAAAATGTTACTCACATCGAGCATATAGCTCCATCAGGGCACCGGGAGTTTTATTGTTCTCAAAAATTCACTCTTAACATAACCAGAAGTGATATGGTGATGGCAGGATATGCTCCAAGCGTTCGTCTTTTTGAAGCTGCAGCCTGTGGGACCGCAATAATCAGTGACTATTGGGAGGGATTAGGGACTTTTTTCAGGTTTGGTGAAGAAATTCTTATAAGTTCAACCACTGAGCACACATTGAGATATCTTACCGATGTTTCTGATAAAGAAAGAATAACCATAGGAGAAAGTGCCAGAAAAAGGGTTTTGGCTGAGCACACCGCATCTCATAGAGCAGAGCAGTTGGAATGTTATTTAAAAGAGGCAAAAGGCAAAAAAAAGTACAGTCAGCCAATCAGGTTGGATGTCAAATCAGAGAAGGATTCATGAGCGAGGTTAAATATGGTTGAAGCTGTTAAGATCTGGAATGAACCAAACAACCTTTCACACTGGGACTTTACGATTGATTCGGAGTGGAAGGAATTTTCAAGAATGGCCATGCTTGCAGCTATAAAAATAAAGGAAACCAATCCGGATCTGATGGTGGTGATGGGGGGAATTTCGCCGATAGATCAGCGTTTTATTTCTCTGCTGAAAAGCTATGGTTTACTTGATTACTTTGATGCGGTGGCGGTGCATGGGTTTCCACTGGACTGGAATCATTGGAAAATTGACGAGTGGCCTCAAAAAATAGAGGAGATTAAGTCGGTCTGCAGTCTTCCAATTTGGGTAACAGAGGCTGGTGCTTCATCATTTGGAGCTGATGAAGTGCAGACCTTTGGTTTAAAACGGACTATGGAGCTTTTGGATGGGAAGGTAGAGAGAATTTACTGGTACAGCCTCTTGGATCTTCCACCAGCCTGGGAAGCGACTACAAGGCATAAAGAAAGTGAAGGCAGCTCCTATTATCGCCACTTTTATATGGGGTTGATACGTGCAGATGGAACTCCAAAACCGGCTCTGGAGCATTTTGATCCGAAAATGGGAATTTGTCAATGGTTTCATTTCAGGGATCACAGATTGGAAGAAGCAGTTGGCTGGCTGAGAAAGTTAAAGGTTAAGAAACTGAGGACAGGAATAAGCTGGGCTGACTGGCACAGGCCAGATGCTTATGCCTGGTTTGATTATCAGATGGAAAAACTGCAGGAATTTGATACTACTTTGACTCTATGCTTCACACCTCCATCCAGAGGTAAAGTTTCTTCAATTACCAGCCCTCCTTTGGATACAGGAGAATTTGCTGATTTTGCAACACAGGTAGTAAAGCGATATGCGATGGGAAAGGCGGTCTCCAATGATCCTGCGATAAAAACCGGGGCAGAAAAATGAAGACTACAGTGTATCTGGTAAGGCATGGGGATATTGATTGTGGCGATCGGATTCCAGGAAGAATGGGTGGGATGCATCTTAGCGACCATGGAAAAAAACAGGCAAACGATTTACTGGGCTTTTTTAGGGACAGAAGACTTGACGCAATTTATTCAAGCCCGATGGAAAGAGCTGTGGAGACTGCTCAGGCACTGGCAGATGGGAAGAGACTGAAGATAGAGATATGTGATGCTTTTAATGAGATCGATTTCGGTGAATGGACAAACAGGAAATTTACTGAACTTGAATCGGATTTCGGGTGGAAGCAGTTTCACTTTTTCAGGAATGGAGCTGTTATTCCTGGAGGTGAATTGATGGCTGAGGTGCAGTCACGCATGATCAGCCAGTTGGAGCTAATAAAAGAAAAGCATGAAGGAGAGGCTGTTGCGGTTTTCAGTCATAACGATCCGATAAAGTCGGTAATTGCGTTTTACAGTGGAATTTCTCTTGACCTTTTCCTTCGAATCAGAATCGATACCGGTTCGGTCAGTGTCTTAAAGTTTGAAAATGAGTGGTGTGAAATCAGCATGATCAACATAACCGGAGATTTTCAGGCATATTGGGAGAGTGCATGAAAATTGTCATATTCGGCTTATCTGTCAGTTCTTCATGGGGAAATGGACATGCCACAATATGGAGGGGGCTGATATCTGCATTGACCAGAATGGATCATAAGGTAATATTTTTTGAAAAGGATGTGGATTATTATGCCAGTAATCGTGATTTCGAAAAATGCAATGGACTGACTCTGATTTTATATGAGAAATGGGAACAGATAAGAAAAAAAGCTGAAGAAAGTGTCAGATCCTCTGATGTTTCCATAGTTACCTCATACTGTCCGGATGCTATAGAGGCTTCAGAAATAATAATTACTCGTGCCGGTGGATTAAAGATTTTCTATGATCTTGACACACCGGTTACTCTCAGAAACATTGAGAATGGTAAATGGCCTTTTTATATGCCCCGAAACGGATTGGGGCAGTTTGATCTGGTGTTAAGCTACACTGGTGGTATTGCATTAAAGAAAATAAAGGAGATTCTGGGTGCCAGACTGGTTATTCCGCTTTATGGAAGTGCTGATCCGCAGCTTCACTATCCAACATGCAGGATGAACAAATATTCCAGTGATCTTTCATATCTGGGAACTTATGCTGAGGACCGGCAGGGAAAACTTGAGGAACTGTTTTTCAAGCCAGCAGCAATCTTGGAAAAAAAACAATTTCTTTTAGCAGGAGCTCAATATCCTGAAAGTTTAAAATTAACCCGCAACATTACCTATTTGCCACATGTTGCTCCGCCTGAACATTCCAGCTTTTATTGTTCCAGCAGTTTTACTTTGAATGTAACCAGAGATGCAATGGCGACGATGGGTTATTGTGCTTCAGGGAGGCTTTTTGAGGCTGCTTTATGTGAAGTACCTGTTTTAAGTGATGATTGGAAAGGTATCGAAACGTTCTTTAATCCTGGTGAGGAGATAATACTGGTCCATTCTGCCAGGGATGTAATTGAGGCTTTAAAAATGCCGTTAGTGGAGCGACAGAAATTGGCAAAGGCAGCAAGAAGAAGGGTATTGAGAGAGCATACTGCCGAAAAACGGGCTCAGGAATTGATTGCTATTATTAAAGGAGTATGAAGGGGGTTCAAATATGGCTAAAAACTGGGGAATAATACCATCGGCAGGTTGCGGATCAAGAATTCAGCCTTTAGCTTTTTCAAAGGAGCTTCTTCCGGTGGGAAGCCTGATATCCAATGATATTGAACGTCCCCGTGCGGTAAGCGAATATCTTATAGAAAGGATGAAAATCGCCGGTGTATCAAATATCTGCATGGTAATTTCACCTGCTAAAAGTGATATACTGCGGTATTATGGAAACGGTATAGAAGGTATGCATTTTTGTTATACTGTCCAGCAGAATCCTGGAGGACTTTGTGATGCCATTTTCTGTGCTTTACCGTTAATAAACAGGTCAGATCAGGTTATTGTAGGGCTTCCTGACACTATATGGTTTCCGGCTGAGGGCCTTTTGTTTCTTCCGGATAATCAGCTTTCATTTTTGCTGTTTCCCGTAGAAAAACCTCATATGTACGATGCGGTTGAGACAGATGAAAACGATAGGGTAAAATATATACACGTAAAAAATCAGTGGACTAAAGAGAGATGGATTTGGGGTGCAATTAAAATGCCTGGTTCGATTCTGCATGATTTGTACAGGTTGTGGTGTTATGATGGGAGAAGGGATGAGTATTTTGGTACACTGGTAAATGCTTATCTGGAAAATGGAGGAAATGCCTTTGGTTATAAAACCGGCAGTGCATATGTGGATGTCGGTACAATAGGTGGGTACCGTGATGCGATGCAGATGCTGGTAAATAATAAACAAAATAGAACTGCCATACAAAATCCTCTCGCTGGAAGCAGCTCCCTTATTAACGGGGGATAAGGGGGATTACGATTTTGAACAATTGTTGGATGTTAATTTAATAATATGAGATGTGCTAAAAAATAATATATCATGAAAAAACCAATTGAAACATTGGAAGACTTCTGTAATAAAAAGAACTGTGGTATGTCAAAAATACCGTCTGTCGTTCTTTTCTGTGCACATCCTGATGATGAAGTTTTGGGTTCAGCATCGCTTCTGAATTATCTGAAAGACAATCTGAAGGTAGTTACTGTTACCGATGGGGCACCTAAGAAAATGGATGATGCAATTGCTGCGGGTTTTTGTTCACGGGAGGCATATTCAAAAGCCAGATTTCAGGAACAGCTGAATGCCATGTACAGTGCGGGGATAACTGAGTCTCAGGTTTATCAACTGGGTTTTATCGATCAGCAGGCTTCTTACCAGATGGGGGCTGTCTGTTATAAAATTCTGGAAATAATGCAAACCTGCAAGCCCGAGATTGTCCTTACTCATGCTTATGAAGGAGGGCATCCTGATCATGACACTACTGCATTTGCAGTGTGGGCTTCGGTTGAATTGTTAAAAAGACGATATGGTGAGGCTCCGGAGGTGGTAGAATTTGCCTGCTATCACGGTAATGGAAGTTCAGAGATGGTCTATTACCAGTTTATAGATTATCCGCAGATTCCGGTATGGTCGGTTCAACTGGATCAGGCGCAGATTGAGTATAAAAAAAAGCTGATACAATATTACACTTCTCAATGGAAGGTTCTGGAGAACTTTCCTCTGACTGTGGAACGTTTTCGCAAGGCTCCTTCTTATGATTTTAGAAAACCTCCACATCAGGGAGTATTACTTTACGAGTTTTTTGATTGGGGAATGAGTGCAAATAACTGGAATCAATTAGCTAATGAAACAATTCACTTGCTTAAGCTGAACGATATGCATGAATAATAAGGCCATTCTTAATGTAGCATTTCCCTTTGCCAAGATATCAGAGAAGACTGCAGGGGGGGCAGAGCAGGTATTGAAAGAACTTGATAAGGCAATAATCCGGTCTGGAAACCGGTCTGTAGTTCTGGGACAGAAAGGATCTTCGGTAGAAGGAGAGTTGATAGAATGTGACAGTGAATCTGATATAATTGACGATTTTTTCAAAGCAGAAGTATACAAAAAATATCGTTCCATGATTACAGACATCATAAAAGAAAGGAAAATTGATCTCGTTCATTTTCATGGGCTGGATTTTATTGATTATTTCCCATCTAAGCAAATTTCATCATTGGTTACGTTACATCTTCCGGTGCAATGGTATAAAGAGGAATGTTTTTCGATAGGTGGTATCCATTTTAATTGTGTTTCACGCTTTCAGTTTAACAGTTGGGAAAAAAGAAAAGGGAGACAGGTTTCGGTTATCGAAAATGGAGTGAATATTCCTGAAAAGATCCCTTACAGAAAGGCTGGAACATACACTTTATCGATGGGCAGAATCTGTCCTGAAAAAGGGTTTCATCTGGCAATCGAGGCTTCCAGAAAAGCCGATAAACATTTTGTCCTTGCCGGTAGAGTATATCCCTATGAAGAGCACATAAGGTATTTCCAGAAGAAAATTCTGCCGGCTATTAACAGCAATGAATGCTTGTTTGTGGGTGAAGCTGGAAATAAAGAAAAAGAATGGCTTTTTAACCATGCTCTATGTCTTCTGGTGCCCAGCATGGTAGAGGAAACCAGCTCCCTGGTAGCCATGGAAGCGATGGCTAACGGGGTACCGGTTATTGCTTTTAAAGCTGGTGCTTTGAAAGAAATCATAAGACATGGGGAAAGTGGATATCTGGTCAGTGATGAAAAAGAGATGGCTGAAGCGATTCTGGAGATTGGAAAAATTGATCCGGAGAGATGCTACAGCATTGCAAGCGAAAATTATTCGGTAACCCGTATGACTTCCCAGTATTTGCAATTGTATGAAAAAATCATCGAGGGCTAAATCGGAAATCGGGAATGAATTCTCTTATATCGATTCCCGTATGGGATCCATTATTGTAAGGGATACCTTGTGAAAGTTGATACAGAAGAAATTGATGAGTCTGGACTGGAAAAAATTTCTCCAGCCTGGACTGAGCTTTGCAAACGATGCAGCTTGACTACTCCGTTTCAATTTCCACATTGGATTATTCCATGGTGGAACAATTTGGGCGGTGGAAGCCTGAAGACAGCTGTTTTTACTGATGGATATGCGCTGGCAGGAATAGCCCCTTTTTTTATATTTAAGAATGAGAGTGGAAAACGAAAGCTTTGTTTTATTGGTACAGGAATAACCGATTATCTCGATATCATCGTATTACCCGGTTATGAGAAAGTTGTATTTAATTCGGTTATGCAGTATCTGAATGATATCGGTTCAGAATGGGATGAATGTGATCTGCAGGATATTCCGGAAAACAGCATTCTTCTTCACTGCGAATATCCGGACATTTTTGCGGTAAAAAGAAGTGACTATAATATCTGTTCGCATCTTGAGCTGCCATCTGATCTTGAGAGTCTGAGAACAAGTTTACCTAAGAAACTAAGGAAGAATCTTTCACGTGCAGCCAGAATGCTGAGCAGAAACGGCGGGTATCATCTGGATGTTGCAGATGAGAATACTGTTGAATCCTTTCTTCAAAGATTGTTCCGACTGCACCAGGCCAGATGGTCGAGCAAGAATCAGAAGGGAGTACTTCATAACGATTCATTGAAGAAATTTCATACACAGGCGGCATCGGGACTGGTCAGGCATGGGCTGTTGAGAATATATGAAATGAAATTCTGTCAAAAAGCCATTGCCACTTATTACACTTTAGCCCATAACAACAGGGTATATGCATATCTTGGGGGGTTTGACCCATTGATGGAGCAGTATAGTCCTGGTACATTGTTGCTTTATCATGCAATTGAAGATTCGGTGAAAAGAGGAGCAGCGCGTTTTGATTTTTTGCGGGGAGATGAAACATACAAGAAGTACTGGCGACCGGTGTATTCAATCAATTCCAGAATACAGATAAGAAAAAGGGGAAAATGATGACGACATTTGTATTGGTTCGTCATGGGCATTGCGATCCTGTCGGGAAGTATGTCGCAGGAAGAAAAAGTGGAATTAAGCTTAGTGAAATCGGAAGTAGGCAGGTTAGGCAATTGGTTAATCGTTTCAGTGAAATTAAAGTTGAGGCAATCTATTCCAGCCCTCTTGAAAGGGCTATAGAGACCGCATCACCTTTGGCAGAGCAGAAAAGGCTCAAACTAAATATCGCAGAAGAACTTCTGGAAATTGACTATGGAAATTGGACCGGAAAATCATTTGAAGAACTTTCATCAGAGCCGTTGTGGAGGCTTTACAACACATACAGAGGAAGAGTAAGGATTCCTGGTGGTGGTGAAATGATACCAGAGGTGGTTTCACGCATGAGTGCTCTGATGGAGAAATTAAGAAGGGCTTATCAGGGCACGGTAGTTCTGGTTAGTCATGGTGATCCAATCAAATCAGCTATTGCACACTATACAGGAGTTCCTTTGGATTTTATTATTCGTTTAGATGTTCAGCCGGCATCAGTTTCGATTCTTTCTATCGATGATTATGATGCGCGACTGATAACATTAAACAATACTGGCTGGGGGCCGAACGATTAATTTGGTAAAAAGACACTCGACTAAAATTAAGTTTATTATCGCAAAGGTACTCTTTAAACGATAGAGGTTATCTTTGTACTCTCTGCGTTTAATCTTGTTTTCTTTTAGTGTTTTTTTTGAGGAAAGGGCGCTTTTTTTTAATCATGGTAGTATACCGGAATTACAAACAAACAAAAAAAACATACCAGCAATTTGCCTTTATAGAAAAACTGGTGGATTCGGCAATTCCCACCAGATCCGATTTTTATGATATTGTAATCAGTCTGATGATCGAATGTGGTGAGTTGGAAACTGGAATTACTGATTATTTCTGTACCGAAAAAGATTTCATTAATAAGCAAATTGAAGTCTGTAGAAGCATATCGATGGAAGCTGGTGCGGTTATTTTTTCCTTGTGGTCAGAAGGTATGTTCCAGATTGACCGCTGGTTAAATATAAAGAACAGTTTATCCATTTTAAAGCAGATGCAAATTCCAGAGGAGATAACAGTAAATGTTCCGGAAGGTTTTGTTTTTTATGGATTATATCCTGAGGTTTATTTTGAGGCTGTTTCCAGGTTTATTAAAGAGATGAAACCGGAAAAAGTGATAGTGATTGGTCTTCGAAGTATTGGGACGGTTTTATCTGCATTGATTGGAGCTCACTTGCAAAGTGTTGGTTGTATGGTAAAAACCTTAACTGTAAGACCGAGGGGGCATCCGTTTAATCGCTTTCTGATACTGGATGAGAAGATAAGGAACATGATCAAGCTAAGTACCGGCTATTATGTGCTTATTGCAGATGAGGGGCCTGGACTTAGTGGGTCTTCAATTGGTGGAACATTGAGTATGGTGAAAGGTCTTAATGTCCCCAGTAGCAGAACTGTGATTTTTCCCAGTTGGCTGCCATCGGGTGACAGATTCATATCGGAAAATGCCAGAGTGCTCTGGAATGATTACAAAAAATACACAGGCTGTTTTGAAAATCAGTGGATAATAAATGGAAGGCTGGAGAGAAATCTGAAAAAAAAACTGGTTTATGAGATATCAGCCGGTATGTGGAGGTCAAGGTTTATACAAGAGATTTCCGATTATCCACCTGTGCATCCGCATCATGAAAGAAGAAAATACCTGCTGGTTGATAATTCAGAAGAGAAGAAAAACATTTGGATTGCCAAATTCGTTGGGTTAGGAAAATACGGCGCTTCGAATGTTACACGTGCGCAGAAGTTGGCAGAAATGTGGTTTACTCCTTCAATAGATCAGTTATCCAACGGATTTGCAGTGATGCGTTTTGTGGAGGGGAAAGCCTTGAAAGCATCCGATCTTGATGAGCCGCTGATTGATTTTGTAAAAAAATATCTGCTGTTTATTCAGAAGACAATGGGTGCTTCTTTACAGGTTAGCTATGATCAGATGTTTGAGATGATCTATACCAATGTTAAGGAAGGGATGGGGGAGAAGTGGTGCAGGTGCCTGGAGAAATTCACTCCGGAAACTTCTTCACTTTATGAGGAGTCGGCTGTGGCAATCGATGGACGCATGATGCCTCATGATTTTTTGAAAACCTGCGATGGATTTGTAAAGGTTGATCATATAGAGCATCATTCTGATCAGTTTTTCCATGGGGTTCAGAATATTTGCTGGGATATAGCAGGGTTTTGCATAGAATTTGAATTGGACAGGAGAAAAAGAGAGCATTTTCTGGAGAGTTTTACTTCCATAGATCCTTTTGTGTACAAGAGGCAGCAATTTTTTAATATAGCATATCTTGCATTTCGTTTAGGATATGTAAGTTTGGCTGCAGATTCACTGAAGGGAGAACCGGATGCCGAACGATTTGAAAAATTGCGAAAGAAATATTGCATGATGTTAAAAAATGAATTGACAGAGCTCTGAGAACGGCATAGCGGAGTAGGTCCTAATGACTAAATTACAGAAAAAGATTGATTCTTTGGCTCCCTGGTTCCATAATCTTCATTTGCCCGATGGAACTCAGACCGCACCTGGACATCCTCTGGGAGATTTTCCGGCTTTCAAATGGAACCAGATTAGCAGTTTTCTGCCTTCAAATCTGAAAGGGTGGCGTGTATTGGACATTGGATGCAATGCCGGGTTTTATTCTTTCGAACTGGCAAGACTAGGGGCTTTGGTTACCGGAATCGATATTGACAGCCATTATCTGAAGCAGGCAAGATGGGCTCAGGGAAGATATGGGCTCAGCGTTGATTTTAAAAAGATGCAGGTTTATGATTTGGCAAAAAGCACCAGAAAATTCGATCTGGTATGGTTCATGGGGGTTTTCTATCATTTACGTTATCCATTTCTGGCATTGGATATAGTTTCCAGGGTTACTTCGAAGCTGATGGTTTTCCAGAGTATGACATTGCGATCACCGGAAGAATATGAGAAAAATCAGAACGTTTCGCTTTTTAAGAGAGAGGAAATGAATCAGCAGGGATGGCCGAGGATGGCATTTGTTGAGCATTCGCTGGAAGATGATCCTACCAACTGGTGGATACCCAATCACAGTGCAATTATGGCAATGTTAAGATCAACTGGTTTTGAAGTTATAGAGCGTCCGGGAGATGAGATTTATATCTGTCGAAAGAGAAAAGAAAAGGTGAGTTCGAGAGACTTGCGGGAACTGGAATACAGGGCAGCTATTGGTAAGGG
>CAYPMS010000038.1:0-30445 GCA_964411655.1 uncultured Fibrobacter sp. | reverse complement strand
CATTTTTTAAAAGGTTTTTCTCCGATCCAGAGTTCATTGAAGCTTACAAGAAACGCTGGAATGAGATGAAAAGCGAAATACTTGATATGGAAAACTTCATGGACCAGATGAAGCAGAAACTGGAGTTTTCTCATAAGGCAAATGCTGAAGTCTGGAATCTCACCTTGGATATAAACGAAGAAATTGAAAAAATGAAGCAGTGGTGGAGAGAACGGGTAAGTTTTTTGGATGGCGAAATAAATAAATTGTAACAACATTATACCCTTATAATCCTATCAGAGTTATCCTGAAAAATTATCCTTTCCTAATTCTTATTCTCACTATCTGCTTTCAATCTATTCCTCTATTTAAAAGGTAGAATACTGAAAGTAATAAAAAACTGATTTCTCATTACTCTCTATACCTTGATCCCACACTTATCATAAATGCAACTTCATTTAAACCCAAATTGTCCTTTAAACAGAACTTAATTTAGGCCCTGACCTGGCATACTGTTGGTTGTTCCGGCCCTCACTGACAGTCACTCTACAAGTCTTCACTCTTTCTTGCTTTGACTATCCCTCGTTATTTTTCACTTCGATAGAAAGATGAAGGCAACCGGATACTTTATTTTACTAATGCTCAAAGTAACATACTTTCTATTATTTCAAAACACAAAACACCTCCTCTATAATCGGAACTGTTTTAAATTGCCTCCGGTGTAAAAGGGTTGTATATTGAAAAATCAACTGGAACAACAATCAATTAAAAATACCTGCAAACAGGAAAGGTGAAATATGTCAGATACACCAATACAATCTGCTCAAACCCAGGAACCGGAAGTAGATGAATTTGCACTTAAACTGGAACAATTACGTAAAAAACAGAAGCCCTTACTGGCTATATCTGCCGGAATACTAGCCTTTATCGCTACTACCGTATTATGGATTTTAATGGCCAGCAAATACCAGGTCTCCTGGATGGCTCTGGCAGTTGGTTTTGGGACCGCTTTTTCCATTCAGTATGCTGGAAAGATTGTTGACCAATGGTATGGCTGCATAGCCGCCTTTCTTACTCTGTTAGCCATAATAGTAGGAACCTTGAATACTGCTGTCAACATTTTCGCTACCGGTAAAAAGATCGCAAAATCAGAAGTACTGGCACAGCTGGATTTTTCCATGGCCATGAGTTTTTTTACTGCCATTATGCGCCCTATCGATGTACTGCTTTCTCTGGGTGCCATTTTTGCTGCTTTCTGGTTTTCTTTTAAACACATAGAGCCACCCCAACCCTGAAAAAAATTAAGCATTTTTTAAAGGTAGAACACGTTCCAATAAAAAGGAAAGCGAATTATTGCCTCTTAAAAGAGTAGATACTATTGTTTGCACGGCAGTATCTAAATTGCTTTCCCCTCCTCCGATGTTTTCATACCCTGACCCCTGAAAAGTTAAAGCACTACTTCAAAAAGCTGAAAGCACATGCCATTGAAAAGGAAAGCGAATTATTGCCTCTTCAAGAGTAGAAACAATTGTTTGTACGGCAGTATCAAAATCGCTTTCTCCTTCGATTTTTTGCGAATACACATTCACTACTCCGTCCTTATGTATGCAATAGGCTACATATACCGGGATTTTTTTCTGTAAAGCATAGTCCACGATATTCAGTGGCATTCTCACCCGTTTCCCGAAAAAACGGACCTCAACTCCCCTGCCCCCTACCATTCTATCACAAAGTATCCCTAACGGGTTACCCTCTTTTATTACCTTTAATATCTGGCGCAAATCATCATGGACAACCGTCCTTATACCGTGAGACCGGCGGGTCTGCCTGAAAAAGTCGGCTATATACTCAGGGCGAAGTCTCTCAGCTACTACCTGGAAATCTTTTTGAGTAGTTTTTTTAACGATATTTCCAAAAAGTTCAAAATTTCCCATGTGAAATGTAATCCCCAGGAAACAGGATTCCGAAGGAGGAAATTGCCTGGAATGGTAAATCACAGTGCTGCTTTCCCATATCTTATTTACCAGCGGATACTCCGCCCAGTACCTTCCATATTCCACAAAGACTCGCAGAATATCAATAAGAGCGGGATCTCGCTTGAATATGGATTTTAGATTTTTTCTTACAGATCTTCTTTTTGAATGACAGATAATAAAGCTTATAAATGAAAGTATATCGGTGATTGCATATCGAAGCGGTAAAGGAAATAAAGCGGTATAATATAGAGACCATAAAAAGGAGAATTTGACAGCTCCCCCAAGGTTCTCAAGAACTTTTGAGAGGGCATAGATCATACCACCTCACGGAATTTGAAATAAGTGCGATAAGACTGCTCAATCTGATCTATCACCGAACACCAGCTGTACTTTTTTACATCTTCCAGACCTTGAGTGGAGATCTGCCTGGCTAACTTGGGAGAATGCAATAATCTGGCAATAGCCCTGGCAATCTGATCAGGATCGGTTGGGTCTACTAACAAACCATTTTCCCCATCTTTTATTACCTTACGGTATCCTTCATTGTTTCCTGCCACAATAGGTACCCCAGCAGCCATAGCCTCAATAAGCACTATCCCGAAACTTTCCCCATACGTAGCCGGAGAGCAGAATATGTCTGCAGTTTTATAGAACCGGGGAAGATCATCAAAGGATGCTTCGCCGATAAAAAAGACGCGATCTTCAACCGCAGCCGGAACCCTGCTTCGATAATACCGGGTCAGTACGCCATTACCCACCACAATGAGTCTAACCTGCTCATTGGTATAGTTTTTAATGAGGGGGATACTTTGCAAAAGAGTGGTAAGTCCTTTTCTGGGCTCTAATCGTCCCACAAAAAGAATGTTTTTAACTCCATCATCAAAGCGGCTTATTTTCTGTTTTTCAGAAGAGAAACGCAATAAGTCAACTCCATTTGGAATAATCTGGTATTCCCCTGGCAGAATGGGTTTTACAAAATCTCTGGAAGCCTGGGAAACAGCTATGCGGGAGAAAAATTCAGCCTGATATCTTTTAAAGTAAAAGCCCAGGCGTCTGACAAAGAAACGCTCCGTTCCTCCACCACAGGCATGAAAAGTACCTATTATGCCAGGAGTTTTTAAACCTTGCCTCCTCCTCTCCTTAACACAGCGTAGTACACTGAGGCCCAGAAGGCAGAAAAGAGGCTGATGCAGATGAAGAATATCAAAATCATGTTCTGTAAGAATTTTATTCATCACCCGCTGTGATCTGGTAACAAAAGGGACCTTGACCACAGATCCATTGAGAATAAAGGGCAGAGGTTTACCAATCCTTATCAGATCACTTCTCTGCTCTAGGATATCTCTTCCATCAAAAGGAGTTATCAACTTAACATCATATCCTCTTTTTTTCAGTTCTTTATACTGATAGAATACATGCTCGGTGATACCACCATACCAGGGATAAAAATAAGAGGATACGATCCCGATTTTCATGTTTGGGCATTCCTGTTTGACATGATTTGATTTTTTCCGGATGAAATGGTGTTTTCAGGATTTCTGGAGAAAATGATCACTTGTAAAAGGGAAAAGGTACCTCCAAGAATCACCGGTACCCCCTGGATGATCTGGAAAATTATGGAGAAAGTGAGCGCTTTAGGTTTAGAGACCGAAAAGATAGAAAGCGCTAAAATACTGAAAAACTGAAAAGTGCCTATGTTTCCGGGAGCAAGAGGAATAATCAGCCCCATATTTATAATGAGTAAAACGACTGCCGAGGCCACGATGTCAATGGAGATGTTAAGAGCTTCTGCAGTAAGTCTGACCATGGAGATCTGCACCACCCAGGAAAGAAGAGACAGAGACATGATTTTAGATACATCAGAAAAACTGTTTATGACTTTTGTTCCTGCAAGAAACTGCTCTAATGCCATTGCTATAGTTCTTCCCAACACAGGAGAAGTTCTGCTAACCATCTTTTCGATTCCTTTAATCACCCACTCCCGTTTCCGGTATAGATACAGCAATCCTATTATTACTGCCAAAACTACTATTCCAAGCACCAGAGTTCTTCTCTGGAACAGCAGAGGAAAAGAAAACGCTAAACCCACAAAAGCCATTACCAGCATCAGACTTGTAACTTCAAATATTCTTTGGATAACGACTGCAGAAACAGTGGAGATTTTTGAGATCTCCTGCCTCTTACTCAATGAGTAACCCTGGACTATATCTCCCAGCTTAAAGGGTAGCACCAGATTTGAAAAAACTCCCACCAGATAGCTTGTTATTGCGTTATACAAAGAAACCACCTTTATCGGTCTCACTATACACATCCACACCACTGATCTGATCATCAAATTAAAAGTAGTAAGCACAAGCACACTGCCTGTCTGAACGATATCCATCTTCCTTAAAATCACCCACACATCCTTTAAATTGACCCCATGAACTGACCATATCAGCGCCAGAGCCACCCCGCCTGCTCCGATTATCATTTTAATGGGAAATTTCATTTTTCCACACTTATCCGGAAATCATCGTAATCGGCTTCCACAACCGACTCCGTGTTATCAGAGTCTGACATTATCGCTATAGCTTCCACCGGAGGTGGCCTGGTACCAAAAATCCTCTGATAATCCCCAAAAACATCCACATTCTCCGTTAACCATTGCCCGGCAGAAGCCTCACCAGATCGCAATACCACAATTTTTGTTCTTCGGTTAAATGGACTCTCTGTAATCATCCCCGGCTCTAAAGTACTGCTCCAAACATATTTAATAATGCGGTTTAATTTGTACTTGCCATTAAAGATCACATAAACCCCGGCAGCACTATCTGCATAGCGTCGTTTGTCCTCTCTGGCCCCCTGGGGCAACTGATGAATCCTCCACCTCCAGCTCAAATAACGGTAAGTGTCTGCGTCAAAACTGAAATGAACCCCTAAAGAGGTATTTCCTCCGGCAGTCTTTATCTTTACAAAACGGTTTCCATCCTCCTCCTGCAATGAAAACATATTTACATTTTTCTGCGTAGCGTACCATCCGCACGGAAGCCCATCCTGCAAAGAGAGGCAGGATGAAAAAGTGTCCACCACCAAGGTTTTTTCAACTCCTGAGTGATATTGAGCATATAAAAGCTCTCCACCTCCAAAAATAAAAATCAGTATCATAAGACTCTTTACACATACACTTCGGTGCATCTGTTCCTCCAGCTCTTTTTTACTTTACTAAGGGAAAGCAAGAACCATGCCATAGCCTACCCAAAAAACATTTGAGCCCAATTGCCACTTTCCCTAATAAAAATTTTAATGTAATTTGAATTCATAATAACCCATAATACACTTTTCTTTCTAATGGAAATTGATCGTTTCGACTGATCAAAGCGGAGGTTTTTTATCAATGGAAATAACATACCTTACCAAAGAAGGCTATAATAAGCTGCTCGCAGATCTGGAATACCTTAAAACCACTAAACGCAAAGAAATCGCTGCCCAACTGGACCTGGCCCGCTCTCATGGGGATTTAAGAGAAAACGCAGAGTACGAAGCAGCTAAACAGGCTCTCGCTCTCAATGAAATCCGCATACGAGAACTGGAAGAGAAAATCTCTACTGCCCAAATCATTAATACCGAAAACCTCTCCACCGACAAAATTTTTATCGGTGCCAAAGTCACCCTTTACGATATCGATTTCGAAGAAGAAGTTGAATTCGAACTGACCGGCTCAGATGAAGCAGACCCTTCCCAAGGTAAAATCTCGGTCAATTCACCAGTGGCCAAGGCGATGTTAGGTCATTCAGTTGGAGATATAATCGAAGCAAAAGTTCCTCGCGGCATCTTGAAATATAAGGTACTCAAAATCAGCAGATAAGCTACTCTGGAGAAGTGATAGCTGCGCTAATCTTATACAATTTTATTTGTTTTTAAACGTAACAATATTTATGTTTGAAAAACTTATGTTTAACTACAGCGAAAACGAAATATTACAGGAAGTATTCAGTAAAACCACTATACTCCGCAAACCTATTAGCGGGTTCATCAGCGGCTATCATCAACTGCCTTATATTCTTGTCGCCCCTTCTGATCAGAATAGTTCTCATACGGTGGAGATAAACGGCAAAATAAACGTCTCACCAAAGTTTATTATCTCCCCTGTTTCATTAAATGAAACTTTCGGTGATATCTTTGATCCACAAACATTTGACCAGGCTATTGAAGGCCGTTTTTTCTCTTTTGCTTACGCAAGGAATAAAAACGTTAAGATTCAAAACGAATATTTCAACATAACCAATTATGAGGATAAACCTCAGGAGCACCTGGATCGGGTTCACGATCGGCTCCTTCAACAGGAAAATACCTCAACTGGACTGATTTTCAGCCCCAAATTTCAATTTTACCCAGTCTCTATAGACAGGTTTCTCACTGAAATCCTAGACCGGGAATTCCGCGTTTAATCACCTTTTACAAAAGTCGCTATGTACGAAAAACCACTTTATCCAACACCTGAAGGGTATCGAAGATTAAACAAAAACCCTTATAAAAAAAATTGCCTGAAAGATGAAGTTATGGCACTGCTTGAACAAAAAGCCAGACTTCAAAAAAACAGTATACCAAAATCCATTGACTCAAAGCAGCTGCCTTTAAACTCAACTCTGCTACCCTATCCCAAAAAAAAGGGACAAATGAGTGAAAAAACAGCAGAGCTGATAACCCAGGCTATAAAAAGTTTGCTTAGAAGTAAATAAACACTATGTTTTTATTTCGTTTTTACCGACTCTATCTATCGGTTCTTGGCGGAGCAATCGTTTTTCTCACCATTATCCATTCCTGGTGGGCATGGTTAGGCAGTTCCATCTTTCTGCGGATTATCTGGAGCCTGGGAGAAACTAAAATTAACAATTACAGAAACAACAAGCATTTCGAGCAACACTCATATGAATTTAAACAACTTCTTGGACCCTATGGCATCAGAATGATTAATAAAGCCGAATCTGACCCACAGATAAAAAAAAGCCTCTGCGAAGTGTTCACTCCGGATCTCAAAAAACTTCAGGAAACTATAAAACAACTGGAAATGATGGATGCCCTTTTTGCTGCCGGAATGCGCCCGGACTCAGATACCTACCACCTGCACGATCTCAAACTCAAATATGCAAAACACCGGCTACAGAAGATTACCAATCAAAACTAAATCAATCGAAAAAGACTCTCAATTTCCTTACTCCATCCCTGACTCCCTGAAGAAAATTATAAAGCCCATGATAATATAGCGGATCTACTTTTAAAACAATCGTACTGTCATAGTCATGTCTTGCCAGAAGCGAACAATACTCTCTCCATGGTACCGTCCCATCTTCCAATGGAAGATGATCGGGTTGATCAGAGCCATTGATATGGGTGTCATAAGCATGCACATGATCCACCCTGGCCAGAAAACTTTCCCCTGGAAACCTCTGATTATCTATCCTGTTTGAAACCAACCAGCTATGCCCGAAATCCCAGCATATTCCCAGGTTCGTTTCCTCAATCAATGTCAGACAGTTCTGCCAATATTCATTCTGTTTTTCCGGTTCAATACTAAGATTCCATGATTCACAAAGAACAACAACATCACCATACTGCTCGACAATCATTTTATCGATCCAGGTAAAGATATTTTTTGCCCCGGACAAAAGTTCCTGCGACTTCTTGTTAACCATAGAATTACTTAAATCACAATGAAAAACATAAGGAACCGGGACCTTAGTAATGTTGGCCACAGATTGTGCAATTCGCAATCTTTCTGTCAGAAGCTGCGTACAGTGTGAATTGAAAGGCTCAGATGAAAAACTGCCATATTGAAAATCGAGTGAAATAAATAAACCGGCATCTGCAAATACTTCAGCTAATCCGAGAATAAGCGGTTCATCGGTTTGAGCTGTAATACCCAAGTCCACAAAAGTAATTCCGCACTCCTTAAGCATGGAACCCAATTGCCCAGGTTCGGCATATCTTTTCTGCCACTCAGTCCCAGTTAGATCCTCTGCATTAAGCATTTGGCCGATATGTACTCTTCTCATTCGATTCTCCTGATAGTATTCGGTTACGGATTCAGGATTACTTAACTGAAATCAAAAAGCAGACCGTATCACCTGTGATGGAAGCCATCGATTAAAATCAATAGTTAATATTCTAAAACCATATAACTCTCCAATGTGCAAATAGTTATTTTAAAAAGACCGATTCTAGAATATTGTTTTAATAACATACTTGCAAAAATAGACCGACATGAAAGCCTCCTTTTTTACTAACTGCCTGTTAATCATAATTTTCACTTTCTTCTCTCCCAGAGCCGATTCTCTATCTAATAGCCTGCCCAAAGTTTTTTTCAGGCCAGCACTCACTGCATCCGTACGCAACCCGATCGGAAAATCGTCTGATCTCTGGAAAAGCTATAATTCTATAGGTTTAAGTTTTGAATTCCCCTCACGAATGAATAACTTATACTGTGAAGCTGCTTTCGAGGCCGGACACACATTTAGCAAGCTTAATACCAACTCAGCCTATCTGCTGCATATCCATTTTGG
The DNA here is from genome assembly GCA_964411655.1 of uncultured Fibrobacter sp. Lineage (GTDB taxonomy): Bacteria > Fibrobacterota > Chitinivibrionia > Chitinivibrionales > Chitinispirillaceae > JAAYPC01. The sequence goes on along the minus strand of CAYPMS010000038.1, from coordinate 21,948 downwards.
AGTTCAGTACAGTTTCAATACTCCGCTAAAATGGTTAAAAATAGTGCCCCAGATAAGTATCACCAACACCATGGTGAGCGTTTTCAATGTTTTTGATGCGCTTTTTAAGACTAACCGGATCTCTTTTGCCAATGTAGAAAATGAATACGGTTTACGCGCCGGTTTAGAACCCAGACTGGTATTCAGGAACTTTTTCATCGGTATTCCCGTCATAGTTGAAAGAACATTCTCACATCCAGATCTTTTTGATCTGTTCATTGTCACCGTCAATACAGGTTACACATTCTTTTTATGAAAAGATTTATCATAACAATACTGTTTTTTTTATTACCATCTTCTTTATTCTCAGAGCCAGATACCGTTCTGGTACGTCTGGATAAATCTAATTCATTTATTCTTTCCACCACTTCTATTCTTCCCAACTCAAACCTTTCCATAATTTCTCTCTCTCCCAATGACACATTCCTTGAGGTGCCTGCACATGATAGCAATTACCTGCTTTTTATTTCCGGGGACATTGGAGCGGAAACCGGTGAAGCATTACTCAGTAGAATAAGTAAACCCGGCTATTACCCCAACAAAGATCACCTTACCAGCTTTTCTACTCTGTTATCCTTTCCCAAAATACCATTGTCACTCAATTATAAATATCTTTACACAGATGAATATACCGACAGGTTTGATTCAATATGGATAAACTATGCAAATGCTACCCGCAAAAAAATGCAGTATGATGAAGATGGCCTGCGCCATGAACATCTGGTTGCAATGCGCTATCAGCAACAAAATAACATTCTTTTACAAGCCAGCTATAACTGGTACCGAAGATGGAATGCCACACCTTATTTCTTCTCCCCAGTACTCTCTTATGGATATTCACTAAATCCACTGTTTACCTATTCCAGTAACAATTTAGCGCTTTACTCCAACTGGCTCATAAACAAACACTCTGAATATTACGATCACATCCACCCCACAGAATATACCGATGTCTCATTTACAAACAAATTATCTCTCAGGCTTTCCTCCACCCTGTCAACCGCTCTTGAAGCCAGATTTGATCCAGCTCTCAATCCTGGTGCCGCATTCTGTGCCAATCTCTTGCACGATGGTACTATGTTCAACTGGAATCTGTCGGCATCAATATTTAACAGTAACGATTTCTCTCTGCAAGGGTATGGTTCATTGAACCCCACTCCAAATATCAACTGTTCACTTTCGATTGCCAAAGCATTTATTCCAGAATCAAGGCATTTCATCTTTATGGAGTACACGCTCCCTGTTTCCTATAATCCAATCTCCACAGACCAGATTATTTTTTACGGTTCAGCAACCTATAAAGACACTCTTTTCATTCCGGTTTCTGTAAATACCTGGTTTCAGCATAACAACAAACCCATTTGGGAATCGATTACTTTCTATGATGACTCCGCAGTTATCAAACAGATGCACTACAAAAACGGCGAATCCGTTTGGGGGTTAAACGGTAATTGCCAGTTGAATTTTAAATCACTCTATCTTGATTGTCATCCTTCAATAACAATTCCGCTGGGTAATACAGTCCGCCGGTTCACAATTCAGAAAATGCTGGACATAAAGCTGACCTTCTCACCTTCGGACAGCAACATAATTTCCGGTTCAGTAAAGTTCCATTACCGGGATAGTTCCTACCTCAATTATATTTTGTCTGAAAATAACGATCTGCTGCAGACTTTTACATCCCCATCACAAACAGCGCTTTATTTCCAGCTAAATATACCTTTCATGGTTCCCTTTATTCACCGTTTTACAAGGAATGCCACACTTTTTATAGATGCCGGCCCGCTAAGGCTTTCAAAGACGCAACGTTTACGCGAACATCCCAGAGGTAATCAAATCGGTCCTGCAATATATACCGGCCTAAAAGGAAACTTCTGGTAATATTATGGCGGATCCACACAAACCCGTTGAAAGCAAGTCGTAATGATTGAATACACCGGATTTATTTATTGTCCCCGATGTTCCAGAGCATCACTGGAGAGATTTCATGCGAATAGTTTCAGATGCAAAGAATGTCATTTTGTCTATTTTCACAATACCGCTTCTGCAACCGGCGCCATTATTACCTCAACTAAAGGCACATTACTCATCAGGCGATCTCAACTACCAAAGAAAGGTTTTCTTGATGTCCCTGGAGGCTTTGTCGATTATGGCGAAACACTGGAATCTGCACTGAAAAGAGAAGTCCATGAAGAATTGAATGTTGATATTACAGATTGTAAGTATCTGTGTTCGTTTCCAAATACCTATTTGTACGAAAACGTTACCTACCACACTGTCGATGCATTCTTCATCTGCCATTATGATGAGAGTCAAACTCTTCTGCCAAACGAGGAAATCGAGGAGATTGTGTGGATAAAAGATATCAATTCACTGGAGATGAATTTATTGGCTTTTGATTCGACTAAAGCTGCGCTGTCCCTTGTAAAAAATCACCAGTAAAGCTCTATCTGCTCTTCCATTTTCTTACTGATATTATCCCAGCTCAACTCTTTTGCTCTATGAATAGCATTTTTCTCCAACTGTTCACGCTTTGCGGGGTCAAGAAGCACAGATGCTGCCTTTTCACAGAAATCCTCAACGTTATCCGGCTCATACAGTAAACCAGTGACTCCATCCTGTACGGAATCACGCAACCCGGCCACATTGCTGGAAAGAGAAATCGTACCACATAGATTCGCCTCGATATTGTTTATTCCCCATCCCTCTTTAGCCGAAGGATTAACAAATAAAGAGGCTCTGCTCAGCAGATCCCTCTTGTACTCTTCAGTTATACGCCCGGAGAAAATGACTGCATCTGCAACCCCATTATTCTCAGCGATTTTCTTAAGATCATCCATATAATCTCCCCAGCCTCCTATCTCCAGAGTAACATCTTTAACTCTTTTTCTAAGTTCAGGTAAGGCTCGGATAATAAACTGAACATTCTTGTACTTCATCAGGCGACCTATATAAACCAGAACCGGTGGTATTGACTTGGGCTGCGATGGATAAAAATATGAAGTATCAATCCCTGGCTCCACAATGCTGATTCTGTCCCTGGAGATCCCAAACTTCTGAATGTCTAAACTGGTACTCTCAGAAATGGCTACAAATCTTTCTTTTCTATAAAAAAGCGAAACCATGCTTTCCATCAAATAGACATAAAAAGCAAATACGAAGTTGGTCTCTCTGAAAATAGATCTCCTGAAAAAATGCATTACCATGTGCAGCCGTTTGCGATGCACAAAAAGAGGTGTAAAAAAGGGGATTTTATTGATATCCTCTACTATTAAATCATACTTGCCCTGATTTCTGCTTAAGAAACCTATCACAGAGAAATTGAACAAATATTTATTTCCATTTCTTATAACCCTGATCCCGTCTATGACCTCGCAAGCTGGTGCCCCCCTAAATGAATGAGCCAGCACAGTAATTTCATAGCCACAGGAAATCATTCTTCTGAAGATCTCATGATAGTACATCTCTGCACCACCAGCTTCAGGATTTTTAATGTCACGCCAGTTAATAATAAGGATCTTCTTAACCATAGACCTGCAATTTTTCTGACATCTTTTTCCTAAAAAACTTTTAAGAGTGAAAAAAATAACTTCTGCCCTTCCCTTTTAACAGTAACAGCAACTATTATATTTAATGTGAAATTTATCTTTAAAGACGAGTAACGGACGCTATTGTACTGATGAGTTCCTTTCCGCTGCTCTCTTGTTACTTTCAATCCGGTAAAATAATGACTTCTGATCATATCTTTTATTTAGCCCCAATTCGCGGAATTACTGATTACATTTTCAGAAACACTTACGAAAAATTCTTCGCCAGATTTGATTTTATGGTTACCCCATTTATTCCAACAGTAAAAGGGAATTTCATAAATCCATCTATTCTCCGTGATATCGATCCCTGCTACAACGACATTAAAAGGGTTGTTCCACAGATCATAGGTAACAACCCACAGGAGATAAGAGTTCTGGCCAATAAGATTTGTGAACTGGGTTACCCTACTGTAAACCTCAACTTCGGGTGCCCTCACGCACCGGTAACCCAAAAAAAACGGGGAGCAGGTATTCTCCCTCATCCAGATATGATCAGATCCATATTGGATCAATTGCCTTTTCAAAACTACTCATTTTCAGTTAAGATTCGCCTGGGCCTGAAAAATGAAAACGAAATAGAAAAGATTATCCCGCTGCTTAATGATTACCCACTCTCAGAAGTCATCATTCATCCCAGAACCGGCGCTCAGATGTACAAAGGCTCGGTAAACCTGGATGCTTTCCAGAAATGTCTGTCCCTGAGCAGGCACACATTGGTTTTTAATGGTGATATCTTCTCCCTAGAAGATTTTACCTGTAAATTAAACAGATTTTCGCAAATCAATCGATGGATGCTGGGAAGAGGTGTTCTATCTAATCCATTTCTGCTCGGGATACTGCGTGGACAAAGTTCAGATTACAGCATAACTCATCTGAAAAATTTTCATGATGAAATCATGAAACAAAGCAGTCAGTTTTTGTCAGGACCTTCACATCTGTTAGGAAAAATGAAAGGACTCTGGGCTTATATGGCTGCTTCACTGACAGATGGCAAACGTATCTTAAAGAAGGTACAGAAGACATCAAGCCTGAAAAACTATAATGAACTTATTAACAGACTTTTTGAGAATCAGTTGACTGTGCAGTCTTCAGATGCGGTTTTCCACCGTTAAACATATACATGGCAGGTATGACAAACAGGGTCATGACTGTCGATGCGATTATTCCACCTATGACAGTCATTGCAAAGGGTCCACCCGTGCTGGATCCGGATATTGCCATAGGAAGCAATGCAATTATAATAGCAAAACTCATCATCAGTATCGGGCCTGATTTGACTCTACAGGCATCCATAATCGCATCAAACCGGGCCATTCCCATTCTCTGTTTCTTACGAGCATAATCAATTAGAATAACGGCATTCTTGATAACAACACCGATAATCACAATAGCTGACATCAAAGTCATCATGGAAATATTATAACCTGTTAAAAACAGTGTCCACAAGATTCCTATAAGTCCCATTGGAATGGTCAGCATAACCAGAAACGGCTGAAAAATCGACTCAATACATCCAGCCAGAACCATATATGTCAGAACAAAGGCAAGTGCCATTGCAAAGAAAATCGCGCGGCGGGATTCATTCATCATTTCAGGTTGTCCACCATAATGTATGCTGCATCCGGATGGTACATCGATCTTTTCGATTAAAGCCTTCAATTCTGCGGTTTTTGTCCCGATCGCACCTGAAGATACATTTGCCATAACAGCCACCATCCTCTGACGGTTCTTACGAAGAATGTTTACATCCCCGGCTTCCTGTTTCACATCCGCAAGCACCTTTACCGGAATATTCCCTTTGGAGGTTTCGATGGAAATATTCTCTACTGCATCTATGATATTACGATCCTCCGGAGCATATTGCACTCTGATGGTATGCTCATCATTCTCATTACGGAACAAAACATCTTCATTACCGACAAGACTGTTACGGATATCCTGACCCATACCAAGTACATTAATTCCATACTCATCAAGCAATTGACGATTAGGGATAATTTTTATTTCAGGTCCGGCTTCTTTCCAGGAAAGCTTCGAATCCACCAGTCCCGGGACTCTCTCTATCAACGCTTTTACAGTGTCTGCCAAAGGAAGGATCTGTGACATCTGATCACCTGATATCTCAATACAGATGTCAGATCGTTCAGTTAAGCCACTTATGCTGCTCACCTCCTTTACCATTATTCTGGCATCAGGGATATCGGAAAGCATTGGACGAATAACATTTGCAATCTCTTTTGCAGTTCTGTTTCTTTCACGCGAATTCTTCAATTGTAAAATCAGCTCCGCGAAATTCACTCCTGTATTGGTTCCATGACCACCCAATGATGAATAGATGCTATGAATCTCAGGAATCGTACCCAAACGCTTTTCGGTATAGAGAAGAACACGATCAGTTTCCATTAGCGATGTACCTGGTGGCATTTCAATATTGATAGATATCAGTCCTTCATCACCCCTTGGACAAAATTCCATACCCAGTTCTGGCACTGTTTTGAATATTGTTATCATTAATAGTGCGAGTGTAAACATAACGGTTAAAAACCGATATTTTATGCTCCAGTTTAAAAACGATACATATCTGTTTTCCATCCGATGAATGATCCGCTCCAACCCACCCTTTACGGAATCATTTCCCTTTTTTTTCTCTTTTAGCATCAAAGATGCCATCAGGGGGACTAATGTAAAGGAAAGAAACAGAGAGGCAACTGCAGCAAAAACAACAGTCAATCCCAGTGATCTGAAAAACTGCCCTGCTATTCCCTGTATATTTAACACAGGGAGGAAAACCGCGACATTGGTGAGCACTGAAGCGATTACAGCAGTAACAGCTTCATCTGCCCCCATTATAGCTGCTTCCTTAATGGGTATTCCACTGTTTCTGTACCTTATGATATTTTCAAGAACAATTATGGTATTGGTAACCAGAGTGCCCACAGAAATCGCAAAACCCATCATTGTCATCAAATTTTGTGAAAATCCAAATATCTGTAAACCGATGAATGTGATAAAAATGGAGAATGGAATAGCCAGGGCCGCAATTATTACAACTTTAAAATTACCCAGGAAAAGAAGCAATATCGCTGCAGACAGTCCCATTCCCAAAAGGATATATTCATACATTTCTTTCACTGTATTGCGAATATATTCTGCCCTGTCCCAGGCCACATTTAAAACTGTTCCATCAGTCATTTCGCTGTTAATTTTATCAACCATTTCCAGAACAGCCCTGGATACATTCACTATGTTTGCATCACTTCTTTTATATATGGAAAGACCGACCGAGTTCTGTGAATTGAAACGGGCTGACTCCCTGATTTCCTTGAACGTGTCAACTACATCAGCTATAGTATGCAAAGGTACTACTGCTTCATCGGTCTTACCATTTACCGAAACGCCGATATTTCTTATCTGATCAATGTTCTCAAACTGCCCCTGCACTCTTACGGTATATTCTTTTCTATTGCCTGTAACATGACCTCCTGGAATATCTGCAGTCTGAGAAGAAATTATTGCAGCAACGGTCTTAACATTAAGATTAAGGGCATCAAGACGAGCTTTCCTTAAATTCACCTGAATCTCCCGTTGTCGTCCTCCGGTAACAGAGATCCGGGTAACACCATTTATACTGACCAGTCGTTCCTTGATTTTTTTTTCAGCTATCAAACGTAACTTTTCAGGGCTAACAAGCCCGGTCAGTGCCAGATTAATCACCGGTTGATCGCTAATGTCATATTTACTGATGATCGGTTTCTGAAGAGCTGCAGGCAGTTTGAACATTATGGCATCAATTTTATTTTGCACATCTGTGGCTGCGATATCCGGATCTGTGCCAACATCAAATTCCACAATAACATATCCGATCCCTTCAGAGATAAAGGAGGTGACATTCTTTACATTGTTAATAGTTGAAAGCTGCTCTTCGATTGGCTTTATTACAGCAGTTTCTATCTCCCGGGGGCCGGCTCCCATATAGTTTATCTGCACCGAAACATAATATGATTCAATTTCCGGCATAAGAGCGATTGGAATATTAAAAAAAGCAATGACTCCGAAAATTACCAGAGCCAGAATGAACATAATCATTGCAAGGGGCCGCTTGACAGTCAATCTGATCAAAAACATGAATTATCCCTCAGAAGATTCGTTGGAAATTGTCATTCATCTACTATCTTCACTCTAACTCCATCGGTCAGCATACTGCTTCCTCTGACAACCACCAGATCGCCCTCAGATACTCCAGAAACAATCTCCAGCATCTCTTCACCTCTGATTCCAACACTGACCGGTACTTTTTTTGCCTGAAGATCTTTCACCACATACACGAATTTTTCTCTTCCCTCAGAAATAACCACCTCCATGGGTAATGAGATCACATTTTCCTTCTTATCAACTATAACCTTGACTGGAACGTACATACCTGGTTTAAGCACTTTTCCAGGATTATCGAAAAGCGCCTCAATAATAAAAGTGTGAGTTGATTGCTGTCCTGAGAGAGCAACCTTTCCAATAGATCCATGAATAGAATCGGCAGCGATTGCCTTCTGACCGGTTTTAAATTTATTGATAAGAATATCGCTTACCACAATCGGAACCCTTATTCTATCTATTCTGGCAATCGTCACCAGCTTGTCTCCAGCATTAATCCGTTTATTTTCAGTCTGAAACAGATTAACCACTGTTCCTGCAAAAGGTGCAGGAACAAACTGATTTTTATGCATGGCGTCCATATCCTCTTTAGCTGCCAGGTAAGCGGCCTCAACCTGATCGATCATTTCCTGTGCTACTCCGCCCTGTTCAGCCAGTGCCAGCAACCGCTCACGGGATTTTCTACTTGTCTCATATTGAGTTTTAGCCAGGTTATAGTTTGCTGCCACATCAGGTTCTATGGTCATTAAGGATGAATTCTGTTCTACTTTATCACCAACCGATACATTTACCGAAGTAATCTTTCCGTTAATTGAAGAAGTAATTGTAGTCTGGTAATATCCTTCTGCTGTTCCACCCAGTAATTCATAAGCGGTAATCACAGATCTTTCTGCTTTCATAACCTGAACCGGAAATCCCTCCCGTTTCTGGATATCTGAAATGCTTTCCACATTTTCAACTGTTTTCTGTTTACAGCCAGCCACGATCAAAGCGGTAATGATTACCGACGGAACAAACATATTAAATACAGAATCTTTTTTTACCTTCCAAATCATAAGCGCTGCCTCTTTCAGGATTGATCTGAAACTAAATATCACCCATCAGCAGTTTTAAACTGATTAGCGCACTCTGAAAGGAGAACTGCGCCGCATTGAGTGACATTTTTGCACTGTTAAGCTCAAACTCTGCATTTTGTACATCAAGAATGGTCTTGCTACCTACTTCAAAAGCTTTTCTGGCAATAAGATACCGTTTTTCCGCCAACTGTATGAGGCTTCTGGTAGACAAAAGATTAATATTGCTCTGAAGAACCTGCTCATAAGCATTTCTGGCCTGAAGCTCCAGAGATTCAATTACTTTCTGTCTGGAAAGTCTGAATTTTTCCCGTTCTGCTTCAGCCTGTTTGAGTTTGTAAATTTTACTCAGACCGGAAAATATGTCCCAGCTTAATCCCACATAAATCCTGCCTTCTTTACCCAGGTCTGGATCAGAAATATCAGATATGTCATTAAAAAAGCCATACCCATAGACAGATGCACCTGCATAGATGGAAGGATAGAACTCGCATCTGGCGATCCTTACCAGATTATCCTGAATCTCTTCTGCCCCCTGAAGCTTAATGATATCGGGATTCTTTCTGTGAACCAGCACAAGAACACTATCAATGCTTATGGTAAACTCTGTCTGCTCAAATTCACCATCAACAGAAAAATCGGAAACCTCTTCACTGATACCAGACTGGGTCATAATTGCCTGATATACCATTCTCAAAGAGCTCTGTGCTTTTTGCAATTCGATTCTGGCTTTTTCCAGATTAAACAATGAACTGAGGGTGTCCAGCTCACTTGCCCTGCCGACCAGATGAGTAATCACTGCAAGCCGGTGAGTCTGCTCCGCCAATATTACCGCCTCAGAGCAGATATCAACGTTTTTCTGAGCAAGAACTGCGTTGTAAAAAGAGGTCATAATTGCTGATTTAAGCTTCATCTTTTCAAAGTTGTATTTACACAGCAGAGTCCGGTGATACGCTTTTGCCACTTTTTTTCCCAGCCAGACTTTACCTTGAGCAAAAATTACCTGTTTGACATCCAGAGAAGCAGTCACTGCGTTGTCCGGCATCAACATCATCTCACCAGCCAAAGACAAGCTTTGTGATATTATCGATTCGGCCAAATGTTTGTCAACGATATCAGAACTCTGCAGATTTGAGTTGAGACTTTTTTGAAGCTTCTTCTCATCTATGTAGAAAAAGTCATTGGCATGGTTAATGTTAAGAGATGCACTTATCTGAGGAAGCCCTTTGCCGGTAATTTCAAGAACATGAGCATCGGCTTTCTTGAGCTCTAGTTCCATACTTCTTAGTTCTTTTGAATTGTGGATTGCTGTAACAAGCAGTTCCTCAAGCGTATAAACCCGAGAAAAAGCGGTAAAAACCAGGATGAATAACAGTAGGAATGTATGACCAGCCATATCTACCCGATTCTCTATTACCAGAGACAGCAAGTTGTCCCGGTTCCAGGAATATAAACCGTTTTAAAATACTATTTACATCTTGCCTTCATAAATTGCAAAAAATAGGCAGAAAACAACGGTTTTTTTTTGGAAAATACCAGAGTTCTTCCGAATTCATCCGAAGATTGTTTTTTCATCTCCCCATAAGCAGCGACACATTTAGTATATTTAAACAGTTGAACCAGCTATTGTTAAATGATCATGGCAGAGATTTTGCCTCAGATAATTTTTAGTTTTTCAGTTAGCATAACTTCTGAAACCCCATTAACAAATTACCCGATATTGAATTATGCATATTGATTCATTTGTAAAAAAGATGTCAAACCGGAAGCTCCCTCTGCCAGCCATAGATACCTTTACTGAGTATTACAAGCAGTTAGTCAACGGAGAAAAAGGGGTTATTCCTGAAAACCAGATAGAACCAATCCAAAAAGGCCAACTCGATCTTTGGCATACCGACTCCAGTTACGATAGCATCGGTAAGCAGGCACTCAACCGCACAGTCATATTAAAGCTTAACGGTGGTCTGGGAACAACAATGGGATTACAGGGTCCTAAGTCTTTAATCCCTGTAAAAAAACAGTTAACATTCCTGGATATTACTGCCTTACAAGCCATCAATTTAAATAAAAAGATCGGTTCCAGAGTTCCTCTGATTTTAATGAACAGCTTCAAAACTGATACCTTGTGTTCTGAATTCATGCAAAAATACTCTGAACTGCATGGTGATATACCTGTATCCTTTGTTCAGAACATGTTTCCACGTATAGATATCTCAACCCTGGCTCCGGTTACAATCCCCGAAGATCCGCAACTGGAGTGGAGTCCATCAGGGCATGGGGATATTTTTACTTCTCTGTTAACCTCCGGGATACTGGATCGGTTGATTGAACACGGTTATGTCTATGCATTCATTTCAAACATAGATAATCTTGGTGCAAGCCTGGATACCGGCATACTGGGTTACTTTATCTCCAACAAGTTTTCATTTCTGATGGAGGTCACAGACCGCACCTGGATGGACCGCAAAGGCGGCCATCTGGCCAGATTTAAAGATGGTCGACTGATATTACGAGAAGCTGCGCAATGTCCTGAACAGGATATGCAAAGCTTTCAGGACATCTCACTTCATTCCTATTTCAACACCAATAATCTTTGGATCAATCTTCTGGATCTTAAGGAGCTTTTAAAACAGAACAATAACTTTCTCAATCTTCCCATGATCTGCAACAGAAAGAAAATCAACCCCATTGATCCCGATTCCAAAGAAGTATTTCAATTGGAATCAGCAATGGGCACTGCCATCTCCATCTTCAGTAATGCTTCTGCGTTACGTGTCCCCAGATCCAGATTCGCTCCTGTTAAAAACTGCGAAGAATTGCTTCTACTGTGGTCCGATTATTACCTTCTAAATGATGATTATCACATTATCCATAACCCTGCAAGGCAATATGAGAATATGGGAATAAACCTTGATCCGCAGTACTATTCCTGGATCGAACAATTAAAAGAGAGATTTCCTTATGAAGCACCTTCGCTATTAGAATGTAACTCGTTAAAAATTACAGGAGATATAAAATTTGGAAGAGGCATCTCCATAAAAGGAGCCGTTTCGATCTGTAACCGTAAAAAGCACCAGATCATAATACCCGATTTCAGCTGTATTGAAAGTGACCTTCATTTTGAATAAAAACTGAATCCGATACAGGATCCCAATATATGTCATACCAATTAAGCCAGTTTTTAATTGATGCCTATGATTATCATCATGTCACTCCATCAATACAAAAAAAAGGAATCAATTTCCCCATACAAATAGACGACCAGGACGATAACGATAAACTTAATGAGTTCTGTAATATCTTTGTAACTGTAAAACCCAAAGACACTTTAAAACTTGAATTGCTTGGTAATTTCCCCGTAACAAAAGAATTAGTCGATCTCAGCACCAGTTTAAATGGGTACATCGATCCACTGCAATCAAAACTGGTTCTTTACCTTAAAACCGATCAAATAGATGTAATAATGGATTTTGCGGATAGAATTCGGAAAACTTCATTCCTGGGACCTGCAATCTCCAATCCAAACTGGTTAACCATCTCCTCAAGAACCATCAGCTCTTTATACCGATTCGCCAGAATTATTAAAGAATATCAAGCCTCCAAAAAAATAGCTGGTTAGGATCGGTCATTAGCTCTTACTTTTACCAAAAAAACTTAAATTTAGGTTAATATAGAAAGCAGCTATGCTTTATAGTCTGACATGATTTTATACAGAAGGTTGACTAAATAAAAAAAAGAACTCTCTGATTTCAGAAGAGTCTTTTTTAAGGACAATTCGAACCTGTTTTTGGCCACCTGTATTTGAAAAGAGGATACTTAAAACAATTAAAAACATACTTGCTTTCAATATAAAAAGGCATGAGTTATTTTAAAAAAATTTTAAGAAAGGAGCCTGTATGTCAGACCCTGCTGACCCGTATGGTAGTAGTATTCTAAATATGGATGAGATAGTATCCTGTTACCCCTGGGCTGGTGGATTGAGTCTTTAGTGTCTGAAGTGCTCTTCCGCTGGCTTTAACTCAGCTTTTAAAGGAGGAGTACAATGGTAAAGTTTTACTCAATACAGAACAATACAGTTACCCCCGCAAAACCCGCCGAAAGTTGTATAAGCGTTTATATAGCTCCGACAAATGATGAACTCGAAGCGCTGAAAGCTTCAGGTGAAATTGATGAGCACACTCTTTCATCTGCGCTTGACCCAGATGAGATTCCCCGCCTTGAAATCGAGCCTGATCATTATTCCGTTATCTGGAAGAGACCCCATAAACTTGCTGCTAATGGATCTCTAACATTTGAAGTAAGTTCGATGGGCATGTTTGTTTTTAAGCAAAAAATGATAATCGTACTTTCCGAAGATGTGCGCCTTTTTGAAGGCAGGCATTTTCAAAGGATATCGGGAATTACGGACGTATTCATGAGGCTTATTTCAATTTCAATTGCACACTTCCAGGGGCATTTGAAGGTAATTGACTCACTCTCCAAAGAGATAAAGAAGAAGGTCAATACTTCAATGGAGAACAAATATCTTCTGCAGATGTTTGAATTGAGCGAAAGCCTCGTGTACTACCTTAATGCCATTGCTTCAAACGGCACGGTTCTTGAAAAAATGAAAAACAGTGCCCGCAAGCTGGAATTGTCACCAGAAGGGCTTGAAGTCCTTGAAGATGTTTTAATCGACAATGGGCAGTGCTACAAACAGGCTGATATTTTCTCAAGTATTCTTACAGGGTTGATGGACGCAAGAGGTACGGTAGTAAATAATAATGTCAATACTCTGCTAAAGAGACTAACGATAATCAATACAATTTTCCTTCCATTGAACCTTATCGCAAGCATTGGTGGGATGTCTGAATATTCTGCCTGGACAAGCAAGTTCCCGTGGGAAGTTTCGTACTTGTTCTTTATGCTGGGAATGGTAATAATTGGGGTGATTATGTATTTATTGGTAACCGCCATTTCTTCACAAGAAAGCATCAAGTAAACGCAAATCTGTATACAATGTACTATACCAAAGGATGATTTTTTGGCGAGTCGTAAAGAAACAGAGTAAAAATTCGCAAAATAAGCCTGATTTTAACTATTCGTCAAAAAATTCATTCCCCCCTCCCTGATACGCCACCTTGCCGGGGTTCTTTTCTTAATTCATTAACGTCTTGCAAGCGATTGTATCATAATTGGTACATGCCAAATGATTATTTTTTAAACCCTGCAATAGCCAAAATTTGCGAAATATCTGTTAGCAGATAATCCGTAAAAAAATTATTTTCAAAGCGGGTGATGGGGTTCCACCTTTTAACCGCCTGCCAAAGGCTGATGACTCCTGCTAAGTACCACGTAGGGGTAATGGAAGTCTTCAATATAAACCTCTTCTGTATATTCCTACAAGACTCAAAGAAACACAAGGAGTTTAGATGAGATCATTTACGCCTTTTATTTTAGTGGGAACAGGTGGATTTATTGGTTCGATGCTACGTTATTTGATGACCGTTCTCTTTCAGGATTTCCATAGTTTTCCTTTTGGTACTCTCATTTCAAATTTTGCAGGTTGCTTCTTTATAGGGATTATAACAGGGTTATCGGTTGATATGCCTCTTATTTCAAGTGAAGTAAGGCTTCTGCTCGCAACAGGCGTATGTGGGGGATTTACTACGTTATCTTCGTTTATATACGAATTAGGACAGTCTATTCGAGAAGGAGAATACTTGGTAGGGTCTTTTTATCTGATGGGGACATTGTTAGGTGCTTCATTGGCATTCTTTTTAGGATTGATGCTCATTAAACTTTTTATCAAGGGGTAAGATTATGAATCTCATTGGTGAATCAAAACTATTAAGAATTTTCATAGGTGAATCGGATAAAATAAAGCATATACCTTTATATGAAGCAATCATAAGAGAAGCCCGCTCCCAAAAACTTGCAGGTGCTACCGCCTGGCGTGGCCTAATGTCTTATGGCCCGACAAGTCACCTTCGGACAGCAAAGATTTTAGACCTTTCAGTTGACCTGCCTGTTGTAATTGAGATAGTAGACACGAAAGAAAATATTGATAAATTCATTCCTGTACTAAATGAAATGTTTGAGACCTCAAAATGTGGTGGATTGGTTACGATAGAAAAAGTTGAAACGCTAAGATATACTCACGGCACCAATCACGAAAATAATTCTTGAAATAACCCGACATCCCATTAAGAAAGATTTTTTTCTGAATAGAATTATTAATCGAAAAGATGAATTCTGAACATAAACTGCTCAATATTGCCTTAAATGTTAAAAAAATATAAGAAAATGAGCACCCGTTCAAAATTGGTACCCCCCATCGAAACCAGGCTCAGTATAATTGGAATGCCGCCTTCACAATTAAAAAGCTGTTAAAACCGGTCCTAATACACGGAAGCTGATTAAAAAGATCATCTCTCAAAAGAGGTTTCCAGTCTACCTTTTTGGATAATGCAATCCAAATTTGCCAAAATTAGAGAAATCTTTGGGGAAATGGAAGTCTGTCTGTTGGAAGGGGCATTCAGAAACTTGTTTTTCTATAAGGTTTGATATTGGATAATAAGGCTCAAAAGTTCGAACCCGAAGTTTGTAGTCCTATTTTTCAGAAAATTAAATGAAATTAGCAAAATTGGGGTACTTTTTGGGGACAAAAAATGACAAGGGGAACCCTCAAATCACTGAAAGTTCCCCTTGTTTAGTCCCTAGGGGAATTGAACCCCTGTTGCAGGAATGAAAATCCTGTGTCCTAACCACTAGACGAAGGGACCGTTAAAACGTATTTCAAAAAACGAACTTCAAAAATAAATATGTGAAATAATAAAAGCAAGAAACTTTTATAAAAGAATGCTGACTACCAGAAGATTGGTCGCCAGAATCAGTACCATCGCAGCCACCACCGCCTTTTTGGTTGAATTACCCACACCGACTGCCCCACCTCTGGTAAGAAACCCATAGTAACAACCCGATAGAGAGATAACGCCACCAAAAACAAAGGCTTTTGTCAGACAAACAACCACATCCTGTACCTTAAATAAAAGCTTCATTCCATGGTAGAAAGCAGCTCCACTCAGACCAAGTGCGTATTGCGACAAGAGTTGGGCACTGACTATCGCAAAGAAGGAGGAAAAAATGGTGAGGATAGGAAGCATAATGACCCCGGCAATCATCCGTGGTGCAAGCAGATAACTGTATGGATCCATAGATAAGCAGGTCAAAGCATCGATCTGCTCTGTAACTCTCATGGTTCCCAGTTCGGCTGCAAGCTTTGCCCCAATTCTTCCGGTAACCACTACCGCAGTAAGTACCGGCCCCAATTCAGTGAAAACCGCTTTTCCTACCGCCGCCCCCAGATAATTCAAAGGGATTGCATCAGCAAAAAGATACTGAACCTGCCAGGCACTTATGGCACCAACAAAAAGTGAAACCAGAAAAACTATTGGAATAGAACAAACCCCTAAAAGCATCATCTGTTCCACGATCAGGTGAAACCGTTTTATTGTAGCAGGAGAAGCCAGTATGACTCTCCAGAAAAAAATTGTGATTGAACCAAACTGCTCAATCGATTCTCTGGTCACCCGGCCAATTTCCTGGGCAACTCTGTCAAAAAAATTAATCATAAGGTTTTTTCGCTGCTGATCCTCTTTATTTTTTGTTTGTAACTTCGCCAAAGAAAAAATGTACTGATATATGGGAATGTCAGAAACGCTACCCCAAAGGGTGCCAGCAGGCGTCCCAGTGAACTGCTGATTTTAACCGCTCCTTCAGCTTCAAAATGGTTTTTCATGAAAACCGGCTCCCAAAAAAGCTTGATCCCATATTCCTTTAGTTGCAAACCGTTTGAAATTGCCTGATAATAGCCAAAGATTCTACCCAAAACCGCAGGATCTTCCACACCGGCTCTTATATCGGCTTTAAAACAGTCAAAGTGGACCAGATGACAAAATGATTTAAAAATCCTGAGCAACCAGACGAATATCTTTTTCCGCCATTTTTTGTGACTTGCAAAGAAGATAAACCGGCTTTTTTTTATCCTCTCAAATAGATTATCCATTTTACCTTGCTTTTTTTCCACTGTTTCTAAAATTGGTTGCTCGATTTGAGTGTTTTTTCTAGCCGTCTCCTCCATCTTCCCTTCTATCTCAGGTTCTGCAACATCTGCAGATTTCTCTTCTTCTTTAATCTGTTCGACTGGTTCAACTGGTGTTTCCTCTTCCTTTTGTGTTAGCTTTTTTTTAATCATTTTCCACCAGGCAATTCTCAGATAATAATCATTTTCTCTGTAATTGTAGAAAAAAGAGATAAAAAACGGATGAATCCACCATAAAGAGACCAATGCATTTCTGCAATTCTGCATACTGCAGAAACGGGCGTCTACATGGAAAGGTGCCAAAAGCATAAACAGCAAAAGAAGGAAAACAACTCCTAACCCTGCGATAATGTAAAAGGCAACTGACCACATGGCAAGCATCCTATCCCGCAGGAAGTTCTAATCTTTGCGTTTTTTTTATCAGCAACCCGCTTTCAGTGATAACCTGATCCATTGCAATGTCATGGTAATCAAAAGGCAGATGATCTTTACTTATCTGACAGTCAAAAGCAAGGCCCATAATTGGAATTTTTTCTTTAAACTCCCGCAAAAAAGCATCATAATAGGCTTTTCCCCTGCCCAGTCTTGCCCCATAAAGATCAAAGGCCACGCCAGGACAAACAATAAGCCGGAGATCACTTTTGAAAAAAAGGTCTCTGAGTTCCACACGCGGTTCCAGAATCCCATACTCTCCCTTTACCAGATCCCTCTCAATATCCCTGATCTCTGCAAGCCCCAGATCATTACAGCCTTCTTTACAGTAAGGTACTACTACCCTTTTCCCGCTTACCAGCATCTCATTGATCATATTGCGGGTTGAAACCTCTTTACCCATACTTACATAGATCATTATCGCTGTTGCTTTTTGATACTCACTGGTAGTTTTCAGATGATTGAAGATCTCTTCGGATTTCTTCTGATGCTCTTCAGGGGACAAACTTTTACGCATGTAGATGTAATAATTTCTCAACCGGTTCTTCTCGACAACCACAAACGGTGGTTCCTTCACTACTGGCACCTCTAAAGTATGATTTATCGAATCCAGTTCACTTTTAAGTTTATCACTGTACCGGCGTATTTTGGCCATTATCTGTGCTGCCTTACGAATAAAAATGGGCAGTTCTTTGGATCCAAAAAATACCAGAATGAGTGTAAAGACAACCAGCATTTCTGAAAAACCGACTCCGGTATTCATCTGTTTCTCCTGGATGCCATAAATGAAACCAGAATGCTGATTGCATACAATAGAAGCATCGGTAAAGCCATCATCATCTGTGATATCACATCGGGAGGAGTCAGTATTGCAGCAATGAAAAAAATCAGTATAATTGCATATCTGGAATTTTTTAACAGAAATGAAGCATTGATCAAGCCTATATAAGATAACACAAAAGAAATCACAGGAAGCTCGAAAACGAAACCGAAGGCCAGACTTATTTTTAATAAAAACCCGAAATATTCACTGGCCTTGAACATGGGGGCAAGCTTCTCCGGTGCAAACAGGGTAAGAAACCTCATCACAAAGGGGAACATGAGATAACTAAATACTATACCTGTAATAAAAAACAAAGTGGAAACCAGGGCGGTGGGAAGAACCACTTTTTTTTCATTTGTATAAAGGGCAGGCGAGATAAATTTCCACAGCTGATAGAATATTATCGGAGCAGCCAGAATCAGCCCACCGGCACAGGCAATTTTTATACTTATCATCACCGTTTCAGAAGGACTGGTGTAGATAAGTTTTGGCTGAGGATCAGAAAGTCTCAACGGATAGATCATCACTACATCGAAGATCTTTTTCCAGTATACGCCACAGGGTATAGCAGTAATCACAACCGCTATCGCAGATTTAATTATCCGCCATCTGAGCTCTTCCAGATGGTCCAGAAATGACATCTCTTTTGCCGCAGAACTCAAGAACTCTTCTCACTTTTTTGCTTATTGTTGACTTCTTCGGTACTGGTAAGGTTTTCTGCCTCAGAAGTAGCTTTTTTGAACTCACGAAGCCCATTACCTAGCCCCTTTGCCAGTTCCGGAATCTTTTTGGCACCAAAAAGAAGTATTACTATCAAAAGGATCAAAAGAAGTTCATGTCCACCTATTCCCATTTCAAAACCTCCTGGATAAGATCGGAAACTTGATCAATAAACTGGAAAATATATCATAAACCCTGCTGATTGCTCCAATGTTCGAATCGAACTTTAAATAATTACACATTACCACCTGTCCCATCGCATTCACTGGCCCACTGCACTTGAATTCAATTTATATTACCAACACCTTAGAAGGAAAAAAATGATGCAATCTGAAAATTACATTTACGGGATTCATGCAGTTGAAGAGCTCCTGAGCACCCGGATTCAAGCGGTGGACCATGTCTATTTTGATAAGGATAAAAAGAACGCCAACCTGTTTAAACTGATGAAACTATGCCGTAAGGAACGCCTCTCCTATAATCTTGTTCCTGAATCAAAACTCCAACAGCTCGCAGGCACAACCAAACACCAGGGCATAGTAGCACTCTGCAGCGTCAAAGAATACTGCTCTATTGAAAAACTGCACCAAATGCTGGCCAACAAGAAAAACCCTCTCCTGCTTATCCCTGCCTCAGTTGAAGATCCTGGCAATCTTGGAACTATAATTCGTTCAAGTGTGGCTTTCAGTGTCGATGCACTTATCCTGGAGAGAAAAAATACCGCACCCCTTAATGCAGCGGTAGCCAAAAGTTCTGCAGGCATGCTGGAACATATCTGTATCTCCAGACCAAAGAATCTGGAAAGCATCGTGTCAGAATTTGTTCAGAAAGGATATTCGGTGATAGGAGCCGATGTGCATAAAGGGAAGAAACCATCGGAGTTGGATCTTAAAGGTCCCCTTTTACTAATCCTTGGAGGAGAGCATCGTGGAATACCTCCTTATCTCTCCAGGTTCTGTACCGATTATGTTTCCATCCCCATAAACAAGACAGCACAATCACTAAATGTGTCTGCAGCTGCCGCAGTTCTTCTTTATGAATGTGCCCGTCAGAGGGATTTCAACTTATTATAAAACCAGAAAAATCCTTTTACCCAAAAATCCTGATAACCGCTTTTTGAAACCATCCGGTTTTCTTTTTCGAACTCTGTTCCACCGGTTTGCATTCTGCAGAATGCCTCTGTATGGGTTGCTGCGAATGTCTTTGGGGGCGTGAGATCTTATCGGGGCATCGGTTCTCACTTGGATGAGACAAGGGTTTTCGTTTGACCTTACGATCTGAATGCTTTTTCCCTGATGATAATCTCTTAAAAGAGTGTCCGGTACCACGATGTCTGCTTTTTCGAAAACTTATTCCAGCGCTACTATCCTCCAGATAAAGATCAGAATCAGCAAATATCACCGGTATCTTAAAGCCAATAAACTGTTCAACCGACTTGAGACCATGAATGTAATCTTCACAAGCCAGAGTAATGGCCTTTCCGGTTTTACCGGCACGCGCGGTACGTCCGATCCGATGAACATAATTCTCACAATGCTCAGGAATATCATAATTTATCACCAGATCAAGATCATCAATATGAATTCCTCTGGCTGCCACATCGGTGGCTACCAAAAGGGAAATTTTTCCACTCTTTACCTCTTCTACTATTCTGGAGCGTTTTTTCTGAGGCAAATCACCTGAGAGGTGTTCGCATGGAAACCCGTTGTGACGAAGCCTTTCTGCAACCACCCGCGCCTCATCTTTCATATTGGTAAAAACCAGTGCTGTTTTAGGATTCTCTTTTTTCAGTATTCCCAGCAAAAGATTCATTTTTTCGTTTTTGGAAACATGGTAAAGTTCCTGAGTGATTGCGTCAACCGTAACTTTTTCAGGACAAAGCTCGACCTCTGCCGGATTATCCATGTATTCACGGGCGATCATCCTTACCTCACGGCTCAGAGTAGCACTGAAAAGCATTATCTTGCACTCTGCATTAAGACTTCTGAGCATGGTGGTGATATCCGGAAGAAAACCCATGTCAAAGAGTCGATCCGCCTCATCGATAACAAAAGTCCCGATCTCCTTGAAATTGATTTTTCCGGACTTTTTAAAATCAAGTATTCTTCCCGGTGTCCCGATCATTATGTCAACACCCTGAATAAGATGATGCTCCTGCCGACCGTAGCCCACTCCCCCGTAGAAACTGCAGATGTTAAAACCAAGGTTATGTCCCAGAAGAATCGCTTCTTTTTCAATCTGCACCGCTAATTCGCGTGTAGGTGCAATTATCAAG
The DNA here is from genome assembly GCA_964411655.1 of uncultured Fibrobacter sp. Taxonomy (GTDB): domain Bacteria; phylum Fibrobacterota; class Chitinivibrionia; order Chitinivibrionales; family Chitinispirillaceae; genus JAAYPC01. Next base: position 764 of record CAYPMS010000038.1, on the reverse strand, counting down.
GCCTTCTTGCCTTTCAGCTCACCACGTAGTAAAGCGAAAACTGAGACCAGAAAAGCAGCGGTTTTACCGGTGCCGGTCTGAGATTGTACAAAGACATCTTTTCCTTTGATTGTGTGAGCAAGTGTTTGTGCCTGAACCGGCATACATTCACTGTAGCCGGCCTCTTCCAGTGCCTGAATTATCTGATCATCAAGATCGAATTCGGAAAACTTCATCTATACTCTTTCCTGCACCCATCTTTTTATCCGGAGTGCCAAAAAATGTGGTTAGTAATTCGGGGTATTGCTCCTATATATTCTCAAACAATTCATAACAGAAGGCATATTAATCATGAAGAGTAATAAAGAAGTAATCAATACATCTCTGCAAATGCAGAATCCCCTTAAATTATAAAATATTTCGGTTATTAACCCTATTAATTATCCGGGTAAGATTCAAGTGGAAATTTTTAAACTAAATCATTGCCCTGAGGTGATTGAATAATGATTATAATATATGTTTAGCCGTTTGGGCAGTATTTTTTTAATTTGAGAGAATTTCATTCTCTTTTCTATTTATTGAACCGCTTTTTTATATGCTTTCGTTTACCTAAACACTCCTTTTACTTATAGCCTGTCAGCTTGTTAATCCAATCCCAACGCTAAAATCCTTACTCTTATTCTGTTCCTTTACTTCGATATTCTACATTCTTTTCCTCAATTCGGAGCTGGGTATTAACTCATTTTTCAGAATCTGACGCATCCAGATTTCAATTGCCGCATATC
>CAYPMS010000037.1:0-31234 GCA_964411655.1 uncultured Fibrobacter sp. | reverse complement strand
GATTCTCAGAGATACAATTTCCTAAGTACTTTCCACACTTAAACCAGAATGGCCCTTCAACTTTTTTAAATTTTCCTCTTTGATAAATCTGACAAATGCCCGTATCCTCTAATCATGTGTATCACTGAACATGTCATTTTCACAAGAAATATTCGCATTCCCAGCAGCCACTTGCGGAATTTTAGGTTAAACAAGCGGGATGGCTAAAATATTTTGTGTAAACCTCAGTAAGGTGGTGCATGGATTATTTTAAAACTTAACATCAGTGGTGGTTTATTGTCATGGCTGGGAAAAGGCATGGCAACCCATTGCTGAGGGAGCTTATTAAAGAGTGTGGAATAAAGGACTTACAGGATATCCATAATTTAGTAAAAGAGCTGACTGGACCATCGATTTATGTAATTTCAGTATTTTTCTGATTAGTCTACAGTCCATATCTAATAGGCTGATTGAAGATGTCGGGTTAGAAACCTTAAGTGCTCTAAAAAACGCTTTTTAATATAGGCAGGTGAATGATTCCCTGGATTTTCACTGTATTCATGTTCGATTTTAAGTGAATCAAGTCTAAAATGTGCTTCACGGTTACTTTTCAGAGCGAAATCGGATAAACCACAATCTATAAGTATCGGCTTTCTGGATTTGCTCAGCTCTTTCAAAGTGAAAAGGAATGAGTACTCGAACCATAACTTTTCATTCTCATCAAAACTGCCTAAAACATCTCTGATATTCCAGCTAAAAGGAAATAGAGTCAGATCCAGTATGCCAGAGATACTGCTGGCAGCACAGAAAAGATCCGGATACTTACATATAATGGTTAATGCGCCATGCCCTCCCATGCTGCTTCCGCAAATGGCCCGTCCATCCGGACAGCTTATTACCCGGTAATTGCTGTCCACAAAGGGAATCATTTTCTTTATAAGGAATGATTCGTATTTGTAATCATCTCTTACAGGACTGTCTATATACCATGAATCGTAATTGCCATCGGGACAGACAAAAATCAACTGAAGACTGTCTGCATACTTTTTTAAGGGGGCAATTCCGGGCCAGCTTTTGTGATTGCCACCGTATCCATGCAATAAATAAACGACCGGGAATCTCTTTTGACAATATTTGTAATTATTGGGAAGAATGATCAATGCTTTATGCTTTTTCTTCTGGTTATCATCTGGAATCTTTACCACATAATCGAAGCCATAGATGCTGAAACTATTTACAAGTATCGCCAGTAATACCGGGATAATGAGTGAAACTTTAAATAACTTGGGCATAAAATCAGTAGCATCTGGTCAAAGTTTGTCAGATTTAATAGTATTATCAAGAAGCCTCACACAAAGCTACTCCCCAAAAGCGAAGCGTTTGACTCTGCAGACATTGCGCACTCTGATTCTTTTTCTGATCTGTTCGCATGAGTCATCAAAAAGAACTTTAAATGCAGAGCGCGCAAAGATAAATGATTCGCGTTATTTTGCAGAATCTCCGGTAAATATATCCGGCCACCGGTCGTTTCCTGTATGGAAAGTCAAACGTACCCAGTCTTTTTCCTTGTCCTGTGAAATATTCCAGATGAATAGCTCATAATCATAAAGATCATGCTCATGTCCATATTGGGTGGCGCACCATACCAGCCATTTGCCACTGTTATCCAGTTTCGGGAAATATTCATGAGACCGTCGCCCGGGCAGATCCATGAGACGGATTTCTTTGGGTAAACGGAGATCAGATATTTTGTCAATCGGTCTGCCATCCTGATCGACTCTGATTGACAATACTTCGGTACCGCCATTTCCCTGTCCTTCGTTCATACGAATGACTCTGGTTTCATCTGGGTACCAGTCGATCTGACATCCTTTTCCGGTGCTGTACCAGATTTTTTGGTCTAAGTTCCAGATTCCGGTTTCTCTTTTTGAGCCACGAATAGTGATTGCTATTTTCCTGCCGCTGGGGGAGAGTTGCGGTTGCTGAGAGTAGGTTCCTTTTTTTATCGACTGTTCTGAATTGAAAATGTTTTTTTCACCATCATCCACAAGGGATTTCACCATAACCAGAGGCCCCCGTGCAAAAACTATGGAATCCCCGGATGGTCGCCAGGTTCCCCAGCATGCGTCTTCCGCTGCTTTTTTCTCATTGGTTCCGTCGATATTTATAATCCATAAATCCCATTTGTCGTGCTGTTCGGCATCGCTTTCCGGAACCCATCCTGATTTGCTTCTGACAAAAAGAACTTTACTGCCATCCGGTGATATTCTTGGATACCAGTCAACATTATTGCTTTTGGTCAATTGGGTGATACCGGTTCCGTCTGCATTCATTAACCAGATATCGTGTTTGCTGTTTGCGCGGGATGAAGACCAGACGACTTTCCCATGTAACTTGTTTTTAAAGGAATCCAGAGCTTTTTTTTCTTTTGGTGAGGGTTGAACCGAAGTCCCTACTGGTGCTTCCTGGCTGTAAATCGCAATTACGACAGTCAGGATAATTATTAAAGATCTTGATAACATATTTTTACTCCTTCGAAATATCTCTCAACATATTAAAGGCTCTCAGCGGATCACGAATCAGAACCGAACATATCGCTTTTTTTACCTGCTTAGGCTGGTTCATGCTAAAATATACAGATGCGGCCAGGGTTTGTGCCTGGACATTTCCCGGATCATCTGAGATGATCTTATCTAATATAGTCAATGCGCTGTCTTTCTGCCCTTTGAGCAGTTTAATCCGGGAGTACAACAATCTGCATTCTTCAGAAGATTCATTAGAAAGAATCGATTCTGCAGATAAAAGATTACCGGTTTTTACAAGCATGTTGGCCAGATGGAAAACGGATTCATCTGCCAGATGCTTTTTGCCAGTAAATCTTTTTTTCAAATTATGGCGGATTGAATCCACGCTACTGCTGTTATCCGGGCGGATATCGTAACCCTTTGATAATGAGTCCGCAATAAACAGCGCTTCTGAGCCATCGGTTAAAACCAGGCACCAATCAGGGCTGTCGTTAAGATATTGGGTTAATTTGAAATAAAGATCTGTGCCGCATTGTGGTAATATCACATGGGTTATATTATACTTTTTGCAAAGACCAGGAAAAAAAACATCCGGGTGCTTTAAGATTGAAAGATACTCGGCAAAGAAATCCCGGTTTCGAAGCGTTAGCCTTGTATCCAAAAAAACCTTTTTTTCAGGGTAAAACTGCCATATTAAATAACCACCATGACGATCGGCATTAAACAAGTTTCCCGGCACATTTAAATTTTTAAGATATTCTGTACTGTTAACAGGAAAGCTGAAAGGTGCTATTGTGAAGAAGTTCTTTTTTAGAAATTGCCAGTGCTTGTATATAGGAAAAAGTACACAGATACAAAGGAAAAAAGAGATGCATGTTTTAAGGAGACTTTTGTTTATTGGTGAGGAAAATGAGAGGTGTTTCATGTTCCAGCAGTAATGAGGAATGAAGGCTGTGGCAAAGAGGATCAGATTGCGTTGTGCCATATAGGCCAGGGTTAAAAACATTAGTGATGAAAAAAGGAATGTAAACCTGAGATGATGCATCGAAAAAACAATGGAAAAAGAAAGCAGGACGATTATTCCGATTAAACTGTATGCATAATAAGTATAATCGGTATTTATCATACTGAAAATAGACATGTTTTCTGTAACATTGGAGGAATAAATGTTATCTGGAAGAGGAGTAATGTTCCTGAAAAGACGGAAGGCGAAAAGAACCGTATCCTGTGCATAGGGGTTAACCAGCATGCTTAACAGTAATAAAGGAAAGAACAGGAACATTGTCTGCAGATTGGACTTATCCAGCTTGGAACTGTATCTGAACTGATCCGGAAATTTTGCTGACAGATAATCGTTCAGCAATTCACCTGTAAGATAAGCGAAGAAAATGAAAGGTCCTGCCATAAACAGACCCTGGCTGTTTACCCAGGCAATCTGAACAGGTATTAAACATAGCAGGTAGCATCTTTTGCGGTGCTTAAGATATCTCTCCAACAGATAAAAATAGAGCGATATAAAAAGGAGAGTGAAAATTACTGGCCGCATGGTTACCAGATACCTGAATGCATATGCAATAAGCACGACAGGTATACTGGTCAGTAACACCAATCTTTTTTCTGATACAGATCTGTAAAGAATTGAAATACTCACGGCAAAGAGTGTCGTTTTGAAAGCAAGCAGCAAAACTAATCCGCCAGTCTTCTCTATCAGAAAGGTTGTTACCTGGAAAAACCAATGAACATCAAGCCATCTCTGAGCTGTATCTGTATAGGAAAACGGATCCGAAAACAGCAGGTGCCGTTCTTTGATAATCTCTTTACCAGCGGCAAGATGCCAGAAGATATCAAAATCGGAGATAGGGTAGAGCACGAAAAATCCGCAAACTGCTCCGATAGCTACTGTTATCAGATTTTCTTTTGTTATCCAGTTCAAAGATTTGAGATTTTCAGATTTCATTCAGGCTAACGATAAACAGTGAACCTATATTTTTCCCGGTGCTCATATAGTACTTTGATTATTGCTCTTGTGAAACAGATACTGAAAGATTTCTGAAAGCGCATAATCTTAGGGGAACTATTCATCTGGAAACCTTTCCCAGTTCTGTGAATAATTGTAGAGATCTCTTGCTGACATCATGTAAACCACCAGTTTTTTATTCCCCAGTTCATTCTGTCGTGCTTTCATTGCTTTTTTCCGCACCAGGGGGCCGCCGCCCCAACTGGTAATGACATCCACAGGCATGCCGGTACCGGCAGCTATATGAGCTCCGACACCCGCACTTTTGCAGTCAACCGATTCATAGACACCGGTGAAACTGTCGCCAATCAACATTACAGGTGCACTGCTGTTAAGACTCTTGTATGGAACACCATCAGAAGTTTTGACCTGAACCGCTTTGAGTTCTACAGGTTGATAATAGATCTGCCTTGAATCCGGTAAACGGTCTACAATATCACCAAGCCTTCTGAAAGTGGTATCACTTAACACATATCCGGTTTTTTCATTATAAGAATCATACCATGAATACTGTTTAATCCTATCGGAAATCAGACTGGCTGTGATCTGCAGACCTCTGTATGACCAGTGTGTATCCTGTTTCTGATATACTGTTTCGGTAAAAGAGGAATCCTCTGATTTCGCTTTAAGAAAGTGTGGCAACAGATCTATTACTTCTATACCGGCATTCTGAAGATCGTGAAGAAATTTCCGGCTGAATGGATTGATATATTGATTTCCTGGGATCGTTACACTATCAGGCAGTAATTTCTCGAAATAAACTTCTTCTTTGTTTGGAACCGCTACAAAAAGCAGGTTTATATTAAGACTGTCCAAGTATTTCTTAAAGCTTAAAAGATGGGGCAGGGGGTTTTTCTCCGGAGCCTGTCTGGTTATATCTCCTCCCAGAATGTATTGCAAAGATTTCACAAAGAAGAGCCATCCATCTTTTCCTTCAATACCCATCTGGTTTTCGGGAAGGGTATCGAGTAATGCTTTGAGATTGCTTTTTAAAGAAGAGAGTTTAGTGTTCCAGGTTTCATAATTACCATTTTCCCTGAGCTCCTCTTCAAAACGTTTTTGATTATCCATGAAGTTCTGAGAAACAGATGTATCCAGTTTTTTTGTTGAAATGGCATCGGTTTCTTTCGAAATACTGACATCTGAATTCTGTTTATTATCTGTAATAAATACGTTGTAAACCGGTTTTTTAGGAGAAAACGGTTTACCTTCAATTACAGCCAGAGGGTTATCGATTATTAAACCTTTCAGTTCTTTTCTGATATGTCGTGGCGTTGTTTTTAAAGGCCATCTGTTCCCGATGGACAGGTCCAGAATATCAGTGTTTCTGGTAGGATACCAGTACGATGCCAGATCGGTTATCCAATCGAGTATCTCCTGGTGAGAGAGAATTTTTTTGCAGTAATGCTTCCTAATCCAGTCAATGGCTATGGGAAGAGAGTCTTTGTTCAATGAATCCGGGTTCAGTTTTCCATAGATTTCCAGGAATCCATCCTGGTCATCATCGTTTACGTTTTTAAGAAAGTTTACCCAGTGGCTGAAATCGATTTTTACCCAGAATTCAGTTGAATTGCTGGTTTGATGCAGATACAGAGTCGATATTTGCTGAAAAGGCTGGAATATCTCCGGATTATCCCACTTAAATGAGGAGACTTTGGATGAGAGTGCCTGAAAATCATCCACCTTTACTACAGTCCATAGCTTTTTGATCAATGGTTTCCATGCAAGAGGTGATTGCTGCTCTTGTTCGGTAAGTGGAGTTTGCTGCAGACGGTTCTTTATTTCAATGATTGCATTTCCAAAAGAGAGTGTGTCAACCTTCACATGGGCCTTATTATCAGGCAGCTTTATTTTATCGCGATCAACAAGAACCGGGTTTCTGTCATAAGCCGAAAAGTCAAGATTTGCAAGTGTTGGCGTATCTATTTTTCGAACCATGACATTGGAATGAAGGCATCTGAATTTCGGGACCAGCTCCTGATAGGGGGCTGAAACCGAAATTGTGGGGATAAGAAAGATGCTTAAAAGAAATAATTTACTCATCAGGTTTCCTGCCTGTGTAATTTTACTGTTTTTTTGCCCAACGGATTGTGAAGCTACAATCATTTCTGCTTTCCCGAAATAGTGATTGGCACCTCTTTCCAGCCTCCTTCACCAAAGCGCAGATCACGTTCAACAAACTCCCAGATCACAAGCTTCTTCCCCTTAAGCAATGAAGCTTTTTTCGAAAGTGTCTGACGAACGATGGTTGATGCACCACCATCATTGACTATCGAAGCCAGCGGCTCCGATAATTCGTAAGCCAGATGAGAGATCCATCCTGCGCTTCGGGGCTCGTCGGTCTGATATATCCTGGAAAAACTATCCCCCAAAATAAGGATACGTGCTTTACTGTACTCATCTCTGTATAAGTTTCTGGAGATGATTTTTCCGGAATCATCCCTGGTAACAGAAAATACCTGATAACATTTGGTTTTTTCCAGAGGCAGATTAAGCTGCATTTTTCCAATTTTGAAATCAGACAGTCTGGTCATTACTGCAATATCACCGTTTCGGAAAATTTCCACCGTATCGATTGTATACTCGGTTTTGGGAAAATAATCATTGAACCATGGCATCTGTTTGACTATAGAGGCAACCGATGCTGCCGCAAGTCGTGGACCACGGGTTTTCCAGTGCGTGTCTGTGCGAAGGTAGAGAGAATCACCAAAGAGCGAATCTAATTGTCTTTCCTGCAAAAATGGTGTAAACAGATCTACTACCTTTACTCCCAATTCTTCGAGATGTTTAAGAATATACTGAGAATGAGAAATTTTTCTGCTGTTGGAGACTCTTATTGAAGGGTTGATGAGATCCGGATATATACTGGGTTTCCCCGGCACTATCATTACCAGAAGCTCTATGCCCATCTCTGATAATTGATTTTTAAAATGGAGTATTACCTTCACAGGATCATCCTGAACCGGTTTACTGTTATAATCAACCACTTTTGAACGTGGATCGGTTACCGATGGCTTATGGAGGTATTCCACATCTGGTTTATAAAACATCCATCCGTTTTTTCCCAGTATAGCTTTTTCTCCTGGATCACCAAACAGCTTGAAACTTACGAACTGAACGAGCGGACGAATCGAATTGGCAAATATCGAACTGTTCTCTATCCCCTTTTCATACTTTCTAAGGTAATGATGGTTGAATGCAGTGTATTTGAAAAAGTGTAGAAACATTTCACGGATGTAATCGAAACCTTTTCTTTTTAGTTTGTCTGAAATGAATTCTATTCTGTTATTAATGGCTGAAACTTGGGCTTTAATGGAATTCGGATCAGAATCAGATGATGATTCTTCCAATACAGTTATTGCTTCGATCAAAGAATCTAATAACCCGATTATTGCATTTGTAGTATCATCAATATATCTGTTAATCGAAACAGATTGGCTGCGCATAGTTTCAGAAATTGCCATCGCTTCTTCCAAATGCATTGTGAGTGTTTCATATACTGAAATATCTGCATTACTATCTGTAAGAATCGAGTCTGCAGCCTCAAGTTCATGCTTTAATTCTTGTATCAGTTGAGAGGCTTTTCTGGCGTTTTTAAAAGGTGTGATGAAAGTGTCTTCAAAAATGTTTAGAAACTGAATGTCTCTTTTTTCTTTTAACTCGGACAGGGCTTGCATAACAGGAACCGTTGCAATGGTTAATATGAAGAACCAGGAAAACACTGTAGATGCTTTGATTTTCATTACGGTTCCCGCTAAAATTGAAAGTAAAGAAAAGGATTGAATGACTGCGAAAACATTACAGCAATTGCCAGTATGAATGCTGCACCGGTCAGTGCATATTTATATACCCGAAGATTCTTTACCCAATCATAAGCCTGAAGTGGTTGCCACACCACAATCGCACAAAGCAGCATGGTAAAAAGATGTGGAAGACTCATGACTTGCGTCCGGAGCATAATCGAGGCATCATTTTGCGTTGAGATACCCAGCATGACTTTCCAGTAAGCAAAAGCCTGGCTGATATCCGGTGCCCGAAAAAGCACCCATCCGAAAAGAACGATTATATTGGTAAGTATCACCATAGGAAGATGCGGCAGTTTATGATAGATGCTTTTTTTCCCCATTATACGTTCGGTTATAAGAAAAAAAGCCTGAAATAAACCCCATGCAACAAAGGTCAGCTTTGCTCCATGCCACAATCCACTCAGAAAGAATGCGATCAGCAGATTGACGTATGTTCTCACTTTTCCTTTACGGTTTCCTCCAAGAGGAATATAGAGGTAATCCATTATCCAGTTGGAAAGTGAGATATGCCATCGTCGCCAGAAATCGGTAATGCTGATTGAGTGATATGGTGCATTGAAATTCCTGATGAATTCGAATCCGAACATTCTTCCCAGGCCTATCGCCATATCCGAATAACCGCAAAAGTCAAAGTAGATCTGGAAATGATAAGCCAGAACCCCCCACCAGGCAGTAAACTGTGTAGGTGAATCGGCCCCAAACACCGCATCGGCAATAACACCGGCAGGATTTGCCAGAAGTATCTTTTTGGATAAGCCGGTTATGAAAATTGCTGCTCCGGATGCAAACTTGTCATAATTATGCTTTCGTTCTGATAACTGCTCGGCAACATCGATGTATCTGATTATTGGACCTGCGATAAGTTGAGGAAATAAAGCGACAAAGCAGGCGAAAGTAGAAAGACTTTTTGCCGGAGCTACATTCCCCCGCCATACATCTATAGTGTAGCTCATGGTCTGAAAAGTATAGAATGAAATACCTATGGGTAAAGTGACGTTCATGACATAAAATGTGCCAGGTCCACCACCGAAGAACTCGATGATCGAATTGAGACCTCCCATAATGAACATGTAATATTTAAAAAAAACAAGCAGGGACAGGTTCCCGATGCAGGAGAGCAGCAGTCCCAGATTCTTCTGTCCCTGAGTCGCACCGGTACGGGAGATCAGTTTACCGGCTAAAAAATCCAGAGCTGTAGAGACCCACATCAGAATGACAAACCATGGCTCATTCCATCCATAAAAAACATAACTGGCCAGGGTCAAAAAAGAGTTTCTCAGGTAAATCCCTTTCCAGGTAAATGGAAGAAGGTAGTAGAAAAGCAATACCAAAGGAAGGAAGTAGAATATGAATATGTGGGATGAGAAAACCATGAATGCCTGCTAGCAGCTGATTACTTCAATTCATCAGCAATAAGTGCAAAATATCTGGGTTGTTCAATTTCTATATAATTATCCTCCACAGCATCTTTCCACACCTTTTCGATTGGAGAAATAAGGGTTAACTGATGTTTGGAACCTGCTGAAAATTTCTCGATATTACCGTTAACCAGAGAATCCATTTTTCCTTTTATCTGTTTGCGGGGTATTAACGGATTGTAATGACCTACATAGATCTCTTTTTCGGAAATGTTACCCTTTTTTACGGCTAATACACGGTATTTCATGATGAACACATAGTCATAGAGGTCATTGGGAGGCATCGTTCCAGGAATTTCGATGAGACGGGCAGTCAGAACCAGTGTGTCATTCCCTTTGGAATCATCTTTAACCTGCTTACTCGCTGATGATATCATGTCTGGTTTCTCTGAAGTCCCGTTATCTTTGGAAAAGATACTGAAAACCAGTGACAAAACAATCAGAATCATATTGAGGTTTTTAACGGGCATAATATACTCCTGAGAGAGTTTTTATCATTTGACTTTCCTTGGAAAGCATTTCCTGAGCTGTTCTATCAGGTCATGAGGCTCATATCCAAGGTCGTTTATGGTTTCGGATGGGTCCAGATCTGCATCCTGAACTACTCCGGCAATCATATTCCACTTCAACGGTGGATTTTTCATATACTTTTTCATCAGACGGGCGGCAATAATACAAAGCCATTCCGGGATATTTACAATGAATTTGTCTTCAGAGCCGGACAGCAGAAGACACAGTCTGGCGAAATCGATCATAGTGATCGCATTTTTACCGCTGAAATTATAGATTTTTCCGGTTCCCTCCGGAATCGCCGCTAATTTCACAAAAGCATCGATCAGATCCCCTACATATACCGGACGTTTTACAGCCTGACCGGACCCGATAAAGGGAATAATGGGGAACTTTATCAGATAATCCAGAAACATGTTGAATTCTATACTGCCACTTTCACTATACACCAAAGTTGGTCTGACAATTGTCCACGGAACAGTGGATTCCCTTACCAGACGCTCTGCCACTCTTTTAGAAAGTGAATATGGAGTAGTTCTGGGATACACGACGGACGCCGAAGAGACATGGATAAAATGTTTTACATTATTTTGACTGGCGATTTTCAGGATATTCTGAGTACCTTTGATATTAACTTTGTCAAACACCGAATCATCATCGGAAAGTAAAACTGCAGCCAGATGTATTACTGTGCCGATACCAGTGCAGACATTTGTTAAGCTGCTTTTATTGGAAATGTCCCCATAGAAAAATTCTACTCCAGTATTGTCCAGGAGGCTCATTAACGGATCTTGCGGAAGAACGAGTACTCTGACCTTATTCCCGGAATCTGTAAGACGCCTGACCAAAGCCGAACCGATATTTCCGGTTCCGCCTGTGACAAGTATATTTCCTGGAGTTGTCATAGAATTACTTTCGCACAATTTATGTTAATTGAACAACCCGTTTCGATGTTTAATCGAAAAATAATCAGAATAAATATGAAGAGAAGAAGTGATTTTCTTTCGGCATCCATTTCACTCTGATTGTTATTATCTGTCATTTCTTCAATCGTATCGTTATTAAATCATTTACAGACCCGTCACCATATTTATATATCATCAGGTGAATTGTTGTATCCTTATCGATTGTTCCCTTACTTGTTCTACCAGCTTCCCAACTGGTATCCATGCAAACCACATCTCCACCCGATGGTACAAGCATGGTTGAAAGAATGTCTTCACTTTCAAGACCATCCTCAGCCAGTATTTGAAGGTTAACCTTTCCCAACCTTGAATCCACTTTCCATTTTATGTTTACTGTTTGTCCAATAGTAAATTGTTCATTTTCAACAGGGGAAACGATTTCTATCTGTTTTGACGGATCTGAGATCGGACCGCATTGGGGCGGTTGTGGTTCGGTACTTTTATCACAATGTATCAGAAAAACTGAGAAAAAAACAGCCGGGACAATCAATCTTCTCATTAAAAATCCTTTACTAAAAAAGTGATACTTTCACACCTGCAGCAATTGTCCATTGATTCAGAAAATCTTTCCAGTCAGGTCCATCCCATTTCTTCATAGGAGATGAATCATAAGGATCGCTGATATTTTGAGATGTTTTATCGTGTATCGGTTTGGATATGGCAAAATAGATTGGATACCTTAGGTTTGTACTTTCGATACCATAGATAATAGCTGCACTCCAAGCCTTGTGATCAGGATCAGGTTTGGGGTCGTATAGTCCCACTTTCTCTGAATGGATCCAGGCAACACCAAGTGGTACAATAAAGACTGCACCCCAGGAGTGCATGAGTCTGGGCTTTCCTTTGTAACCGTAAAATGCACCAAGGGAAACAGTAGCAGGGGTAAAACCACCCAGATCATTTTCGCCATACATCTTGTAATGATAATAAAAACGTTTGTTGTTTTTTCTGGAAGCATAATCCTGAAAGTATTCATCAAGAAAACGGTTCTCACCAGAAACACTCAGATTGAATGGATAGCTTAAGGAAAAATCCATAAGCAGAATGCCATTTTCAAAATCCCTGCTTCCACTGAATGTCAAGCCTGCGGTATATAATCCGCTGCCCATCTGAAGATTTACCGGCAGAAGATTTTTGGTCTTGTCGGTTCCTCGTATTATATCATATTGTCCGGTAGGTATGGATAATGACAACATCAGTGAAAATTGACCAACTGCTCCGAATGATTTACTTACATCAAATGATATATCTCCAAATCCGCCGGTCTTCCGATCCTCAGGTTCCCGGTTAGTCTGATACTGTACTTCTGCAGCTTTGAAATTAATAAAGGGGATAGTGATTGCTGCGGTGATATTCTGAAATGGCTTTCCACTAATTCTCAATGGTGTTGAGTAATTTATGAAATTTTCACCGCCACTGAGTTTTATCATTGCTTCTACATCTATCAATCCACCACCGGTGTGGTTTCCAATCCATTTTATACCATCACTTGATCCTCCACCCGAGCCACCGGCGCCACAGCCGCCGATACTGGCCCATGGCGTAAGGTGAGGGAGGCGGATTTCAGGAATTGCAACGTTCAAAGATGTCTTATTATCTAAGCCTGAAAACAATGTAACCGCATCGAATATCTTTGTTGTCAGAACCAGAAAAAGCGGCAAAGAACAGACTACGATAAAAGCAGAAACAACGATAAATGGAAGGTAACCGGAAATTCTGCTTTTCTTAAAAAAAATCATTTCATAATTCCTTAATGGCAGCCTTAGATTTGAACTCTTTCTATAATCCAATCAGGTATGCTCTGTCATATCCGGTACACAGGTAAGCACCATCAGGTGACCATCCCCCTTTTAGCGGCAATCTGACGATCGCCTCAGGAAAACCTGTACGGCTCAAAGATGTTATTCCGGAATATCCGGCATGTAAAGTTACAGCTTGACGATATGTTATTCCGGCACTTCCGGAAAGATATTCCGGGTCTGACAGATCCTGAGTGACTATATATCCTCCGGGTATAACCGAATAAATCACATATAATTCAGATCGGTTTGCAGGATGGCGCCACCAGTGTGGATCCATCGCATCGCTTTGAAACAGCATCGGTTTGGCTTCCTGACGAAGCTCCTGAATATAGCAATGATAATCCGTATTGGAGTAGTAGGCGTTGAAAACGATCCACTTTCCATCGGGAGAGATCAGGGCACTTTCCAGATCGTACTCTGCTTTGTCAGCAGGTCGCTGCAGTTGTACTGGTGAGCTGCTGATACTGAAATCGACATAATACAGAGAAAGACGTGCACCATCCTTTCTGGAAAAGACAAGTTTTACATCTGAAGTCCCGAAAAAGGACTGAACCGATTCTTTGCTGACAAACCCGGTTGAATCGAAACGTATTGTGGATGTATCTCCCTTAAACACAGAATTTTCACTTATCCAGATGTGCGGTGTTGATGTCTCATTAAGGTTTTCGTTGCTCATTCTTATGAATTTTTTGCTCAAGGTGTGAACAGCTATACAGCTCCAGTTTTTACGCACCTTAGAACTTAACAGACAATCGATGTAATGTGGGTGAGTAGTCCATTCCGGGTCCTGCAACTCTTCATAATCCGGTACACCGAACTCCTCACGTCCCATAAACCAGCGTACCGTATTTGAAGTGTCTGAAATAATTAAGCGATCATGTTGTTTTGCAAAGAGGTCAAATCCGTCCATATTCGATGGCACTTTAACTACTAATTCACCACTGAAATTTAACCAGAGCATACATCCCTTGAAATTAACCGTATCCATGGAGATCGATGGGTTGCAGATTTGCCTGGTTCCGTTAACTGGAAATACTCGTATAGAACTGGACTGAGTAGCCGTGTCTGAGGTAAAAATCGGTAATGGCTCTGGGGAAGGTGAGGTCACTATATCACAGGATTGCAAAATAAGCATAAATATCGGGAAAATTAATCGTATAAAAGGTTTCATCTCTGATTTTTCTCACCAGACTGGGAATTCATATCAGGTTTTTTTAAAAAAAATATACACAAATTCTTGAAGGGAGGCCAAGCCTTCGCGAAGGCTTGTTATCTATGCAAAAAAGAAACTGGGACAGAGATCTTTCTTCCTGAGCTAAGTGCGATGTCACAGATAAGGAGTTTTCCGGCAACCAGTTCTGAAGGCAAAATAACTGTGTGCTGGGCATTTGGATATTTGCGGGACCATAGTAAACGTCCATTATGGGAAAAAAGGCGGATTTGCCTGATTTGATCACCATCAATCTGTAAAAGATTGTTTTTAATGTTGAGTTTCGCAGACAGATTCTTGCTATAATTTCTTTTTTTTATGCTGATGGGTTTTTCAAGCCAGTTTGGGTCCTCAATCTCTGCGAAGTTTGACGGGGTTTCTATCCAGACCCATGGCCATTTTAATGTCTCCGTTGAAGTGAATGAAGTATCTGTAGTCTCTACAATTTTCAGATAAGCAGAATCCTTTAGATTAATAACATAAAGTCCTTCATTATGATAGGTACGTTCATACATTGTTTTTTTCCAGAGGCGGGTTACATAAGTTAATGCTGTGGCATAGTAGGGGTGATTCGACCATTCAGGATGATTCCAGTTTACACTGGAGGCTTCACCTTTCCCCATTTCACTCTCTGGTATTTCACTGATCATGTCCTGGGGCGCATCATAATATCTGAGAATGGCACCATCACTGCGTCCTATAAAAATTCTCTGGTGAACATCCCAATATCCAAGTACCGGATGATAACAGCCGGCATTTTCTATAGCCGAACTGGAAAAGTCAATGTACATCATGGTGTTAGTAAATATGCGGCTGGAGGATATGGAAGGGTTGCAGGTTTGCAGATTTAAACGTACATCGCCATTTGTCTCTAAATTTTTGACCAGTATTGAATGCAAAACAGACGGCCCCTTTTGAGCATTTTGCAGATCCAGCAAAAATGCATTTGGTGTAGATTCTGCTGTTGCCAGAAATCTTCCATCAAAGGACAGACCGCCATAGTAAGAGCCACCTTCAAACAGTGTGGTAATCTCTTCGCTGCCAAGATCCTTTTTCATGACTTTTCCACAACCATCCCATGCATTTACCTTATCCGAAGCTGGTTTGCCACACGTTGAATATAAGAGAACAGGATGATTTTCTGCATAGATAAATCGTGGTACAAATCCACCCTGAATTACCATTGATGGTTGCGCATTTTCGGTCAATGGACAAACAAAAATACTTGCATTACCATTTGTTGGGGGATCTTCAGATATTCCGCTGTTATAGGCAACCAGTGCTCCGTCCGGAGAAATAACCGGCATAACCGCACCACTGGTAGCAGCTATTGAAGTGATTTTGGGTTTTTCTTCAGAAAAATCGATGAAATGAATCTTGTTATTAAAAATGAACACGACCCTGACTTTACGGGTGTTGCAAAATGATTGTATCTGCTCGTTTGTGGCACATATTCGGATTTCGCCAAATGAAGTAATCGGATAGATCAGCGCTGAAAGAAAAACAATAAATCGCATGGATATACGCACGATTATTCTCCCTATAAATAGAAGACCCATCTGCTGCCTTTATCAGGAAAAATAATCAGTAATAAATCATCTATCAAATTTTAGTGATTTCTTTTTAGAGCAGACAAAATAAGGTTCCCCTCATAATGTTCCGGACAAATCCGCAGCAGCTCCCTGAAGATCTCTTCGGCCTTATCTTTCTTATTCAAATAATAATTGGAGATTCCCAATCCATACAACGCTTCGATATCTGAAGGTACACTGGATAACGCTGCTTTGTATTCACTGATCGCCTTAGAATAGTTTTTCCGCTTTAAATATAGTGCCCCCAGATTCTTATTGAGGTAAGCCAGTTGCGGATAATATTTCTTCAACCGAAGAAGACTTTTTAAAGCAGCATCCGGACTCCCTGCTGCCTCCAGAGCAATTGCCCGGTTTCCATGTGCCTCTATGTAGTCAGGGTTAAGTTCAATTGCCAGATTAAACTGCTTAATTGCCAGATCTGGCCAGTTATTTTTCAGATAAAAGATCCCCAGATTGTATCGAATTGAAGCCTCTACTGCCGCAACACTCAAATTAGCCAGATCATAAAGAGTTGTATCTGTAATTATGTAACGTTTTCTGTACCAGGAATCATTCATGAATTCTCCATTTCTCAAGGTTTCAATATTTATCCTGAGATTGCCATCATCGTACCTGACAAAAAAGTGGCCTGGTGCAAGGACACCGTAAAGCGGCAGATCCAGTTTTTCTGCCAGAAGCAGAAAAATCAATGAAATGCTGAGACAGGATCCCTGATGGTTATTAAAAGCCTGATGAGGGAAAACACTTTGAAGTTTGTTGGGCGCCTCCTGAAATTTTATCTTCCATTCAATAAAAACCAGTTTTTTAATTCTATCAAGTTTTTTGGCCGGATTATCACCATATTCCTTCTCAGAAATTATCACCTTGGTGGCACTGTCAAGTTGTTCGAGAAAAAAATTCCCCGAAGCGATTAGGGAATCCGGCAGGATTGCTGCTTCTTCCTGTAATATTCTGTCGATTACAACAGATAAGTGGTTCTCAGATATATCGGCCGTGGTTTTCGATTTATTGTCTGAACCACATCCTATCGGGATTAATAGAATAGTGACTATAAAAATGAAACCGGAACCTGTTAAAGGATTTCTTAAAAAGAAATTCAGCACCTGTATGCTCCGGAGAGATATTTAAAAAGCACTTTTAAGACTCTCAATCCGTAAGTTACCGGATTCAGATAGGAGATTTCCCTGGCATATCGGGTGGGAATAGGGTATTCAGCAATTTTGAGTCTGCAGGCACGGGCTGAAGCGATCACTTCCAGATCAAAATCAAAGCTCTTACTCAGGTTATCAAATGACAGAGTATCAAGTGTCCTGCGATTATAGATTAGAAAACCACTGTGATAATCGGTTAATTGCATTCTGAATACAAAGTTTTCCAGTTTCACCAGACACAAACCGGCAATGTATTTATAAAGAGGCATTCCACCACTGAGTGCAGTTCCTGAACCGATCCTGGATCCCTGCATCAGATCAATTCCCTCTTTTTCCATCACATCAACCATCTGCATAATATATTCAGGAGGATACTGCTCATCGGCATGTAAACAAACTGCAAAATTACAACCATCATTTCTGCAAAGATCCAGACCAGTCTTTACAACAGTCCCATAACCACGGTTTTTGCTGAAATGAACCAGATTGATTTGTGGATAATCGTTGCAGAGTTCTTCGATGACATCTCTGGTAGAATCGATCGATCCATCATTGATGATGTAAACCTGATGAATATTTTCCCAAAGCCGCGCTGGAAACCGGTTTATTACATTCCTGATATGTGCTTCTGCATTATATGCGGGTGTGAATATGGAGATTTTTCGGGTCATTTCTTTGCCTGTCTGAAATTGATTACTCCATATCAGTTTAGCTTAAATTTTAATCAGATTATTGCGGATTGCAAATTTGATCAGATCCACAGTCGTATGCATACCCAATTTCTGCATGATATTGTTCTTATGAGTTTCCACTGTGCGAACGCTTATAAATAGTTTTGCTGCAATTTCGCTGTTTTGAAGTCCTTCTCCCCACAAAGAGAGAATTTCCAGCTCTCTTTTAGACAATTTGTCTACGTTTTTAATTTTTGGACTTTGCTCGTTTCTGATCAGATCGGTGTAGTTACTCACTAACAGACTGGTGATTGCTGCAGAATAGAAATCATGTCCGTTACGAACCGTGAAGATAGCTTCCCGGATTTCCTGTGGTGATGCATCGGCGGAGATAAATCCTTGCGCACCGCATCGGATTACATTGAAAACAGAATCCCTGGTGACCTGCATGGAGATTATCAGGATACTGACCGATGGAGATCTTTTGCTGATCTCTATTATCTTTTCATAATGAGAATCATCGAGATTTTTCACCACCAGAAAGATGATTTTCAATGATTCTTTTTTGATGGTTGTGTTAAGTAAAGGATCGTGGAAATCGATTTCACATAATTTAACTTCTTTAATTCTCTGGAGAGTTGAGATCAACCCTTCGGAGATCAGGGTTTTATGTTCGGAAAAGATTGCTACTTCTATTGACCCCATATTACACTCTGGTGATTAGTGCCTGTTTATTTCGCCCATCAAGCTGAACACTCAAAGGCTTTTTACTTCTCAGCAATTTAAAGTACTTAAGATTTTCAACACAATCCATGCTGTTGAAAGCATCCCAGTTTATGAACTCATCTTTTTTTGTATTTGTAATGGCAATATAACCGGTTTTCATAACAGTGATATTATGGAAGAAATGGGAACCGAGTGAAGCATCAAGAGGGAAATTATTCATGGCGATTTCAACGACTATTTTGGCGTTGCATATCTGAGACCAGGTAACAGGGATTCCGAGGCTTTTATCTCTTGTACCCCACCTTCCTGGACCTATTATTATATAGCTTCGCTTGTTTACTATTTGCAAACGGTTAAAATAATCGACCTCATTAACCATCTCATCTGTCTTGGTCGGATCAAAATTTTCTGTTTTGATTATTATTACATCGGTAAGTGTATCAATTTTGCCGTTACCAAGCGAAGTCTGAGAGTAGAGAAGACATTCCTGGGGATTGGCAGATTTAATGTTTATATTGTGGCCTAGCTGCTCACCGCTAAGGGGTCTGACCTGCAACAGATAAAAAACCGGTGTAGATTTGTAAGTATTGCAGTTATTTATGGCGAATTCTATTTCAACCGGAGTACCCATATTCGAAGCCAGCTTTTGGATGACATTGCCAATCGTCTGTGCCAGTGGTAAATAGCCATACTTTAAGATATCTGCAAAATCAACGATTCTTGGACCAGGTAAACGAAGATCAGGCGTAATCCGGTCATTGGTATGATCATATACCGATGCACAATGATTGAGAGTACCATGAATTTCGGCTATATCGATATCCAGAAGATCCAGCCCGGCTTTCTCACCCCTGTCAAAATCGAGAGATTTTCTTTCCAGATTAACAGCATAGAATAGTGTCTGGGATCCTTTGATAAGATCTTTAACAGAACCAAAGTCAAGGTCCGGATAAACAGGCGAAAACCGGTGTCCCCCTCTTCCCTCAACAACATAAAAGCCCAATCCGAATGCCATTACAGCGAATCCATCTTCAGCTTTCATGTGGCCCACTGGATAAAAATTGTAAGATCCGGCAACCCCACTTATCTGTGGATAATAATAAGCTCCATGTCTTTCACCTACTAACTCCTGCAGCACTATTGCCATCCGGTCCTCCTCAACCCTTTTTCCAGTATGGGAAAAATATAGCTGTGCCTCAGGTTTAAATGGTGAAGCATATACACGCTTTATTGCTGATAAGAGCTGCCGCAGGCGCTCTGATGGTTCAGGATGACTGTTAGGAATAATATAGGTTTCAAAACTTCCGGCAAAAGGACGGTAAACAGAATCCTCAAAGAGGCTGGATGACCGTACAGCAAGCGGTTTGTCAACTTTTTCCACAAACCTTTTCAATGCTTCTATTGTTTCAGCTGAAAGCTCTACAGCATCGAAAGCTTTTTGTATAGCTTTATAATCAGTGCTCTTGATTACTTCTAAAAGCCGCTCGTCTTGAAGAATTCTCTCATACTCATCGCTTCTTATAATTAGAGTAAGAGGTACTTTTGTTGGCATAAGCGACTCTGAAGAGTCCAGAGACTTCAAAGATGTCAATGAATGAAGAAATGCAATATTTCTGCCTTTGCCACCCAATGATCCGGTAGATACTGTGGTTATCACCTTTTCACTCAGACTTTCATTTGCACTGTAATGAACTATGGGTGGATAGTTCTCCTCTTTAACTGCATTGTTGAGCAGGTTACAGATAAGCTCAGAGGATTCCTCATAGCTTAAAGAAGAATAATCGGTACCGGTGATCTGAGTGACACAGTCAAAAAGCCCATGCACTTTCAGCCAGTTTAGAAAGTTGGTGTTTTGGGTCAGATCATAAATCTGAGTTGGTTTCAGTTTTGGTAGAAATTCCAGAAACGATCCCAAATTATCGAATGACTGCTTGCCTTCCGATTCACATTTCAGATTGAAACTGTACATGCTGTTGATACGTTCGCATAAGCTTCTGTAAAAAAGAGGAGAGCCTTTGTACAGATATTCAATATTATTATTTAACCTGGCTTTTTCTTCAAAGGATTTTTCTGTGCTGTGAAGAATGAATCTGGTGTTCTTTGAGTATTCGCTTATGACATCATACAATTCAAAACCGGCATTGGAATGAAGGGTGCCGTTTTTTCGGAACTCAATATCGGAAAAGACGGCAACCAGTGATTTTGAATGAAGAAGTGCAGTGTGAACAGAATCTTCATAGTTACAGGTCAGCAGCATCCGCATTCTGGTATTACCCGCTTTTCTGTTCAATACCGGTCTGTTTCTTAGTCTGTTAAAAACAGTGCTGTAAAAATCAAGTATTACCGGGGTATAATATTCCGGAGAATCATCAACCAGCAATATTGTAGGTGCTGTCATCTGATCACAATTCATTAAGTCTTCATACAATTTGCACAGTACAATGAGGAACTCAGGATGATCTTCATAGGCAAAAAGTGAAGTCTTAAAGTGGCCTTCCTTCTGAAGAACCGACTGAAGGACAGAAATTTGCTCAGGAGATTTTGTAACCAGGAAAAACTGAGTGTCGGGATGTTTGAGCTTTAAAGGTCTGTAGATTTCTGTAATGTCATGAACTGGTGAAAATGCAATAATAAATACGATATCAAAATTCTGATTACTTAGTCGAATTTCTGCATCATCTGTGGAAGATGTAAATGTGAATTGAGGAGGATTCCAGATATTATTCTGATGATAAGGATCTGTGAACTGATTGCTGTTGTACGATTCCGCAGCCAGGAGATAAGCATCCTGAGCAGAAGATATCACCAGAATTTTTTTTACTGAATAATACGCCTTAAGAGGTCTGCTGCTTTCAGATAAAATTTCACTTACAGAAAAATCATCTTCTGGTTTGCTTTTTATGGTTTGTTTGGCAGCAATTGAATTTAATATCCTGCGACCTTTTTCGTTGTTGATGTAATGAGCGATCAGCCGGGCAATATTGAACAAAAGATCTCTTTCCTCTTTCAGAAAAGGACCTTCCGCATAATCGGGCAATTTTGTCAGATAATAAACTTCAACGGTTCCGGATTGGTTGTCAAAGGTAACAAACTCTTCCCGCTGTACATACGGGGTTTCAACGAATTGTCTGGATACATATTCACGGCCTTCAAATATGATTTTTGCTGCAGCATGTTCGGGAAACTGCCAGGAATCGGGCAAGATATTACAGATACTCTGAAGAGTGTCATCTAAAGGTTTGCCTTTCATAATCAAGGCTGTGGTCCGATTAATTGCCATCAGCTCCTTTAGTCGCTCTCTATTTTGATAGATAAGTTGCTCATGAATTTTACAACCTATAGCGATTGAAAGCAGTTGGGCTATATTGTTTAATAAGCTTCGCTCCTCTTTTAAAAAAGGTCCCTCATCCTCTTCAGGAAATTCAGAAGTATAGTACACCTCCAAACATCCTTCTGCTCCACCAGGGACCTGAAAAGATTGCTTCTGTGTCCAGGGAGTAATCTTAAAATTGCTGCTTGTATATACAGTATTGTCGTATATCAAGCGAATGCAGGTGCTTTCCGGATATTGCCAGGATGCAGGAAGAGTCTGGCAGACCTCCTGCAGCAAAACATCTATGGTATTATTCTTTTTTATAATCTGGTTAACCCGATCCAGACCACTTAGTTCCTTATTCCTTTCAATGTTTTCCCGCAATACCTGCTCAAGATCCTCTCTGCTTATCGATCCTGAGATTAAAATGGCAATCTTGTCCAGAAATGATTTGTATTCTTTATAATAATGAGAATCTTCACTCCAGTGTTTCTCTGAGGAATAACAGATTTCAATGACTCCACTAAGAGAATCGGGTGTGGTAAAACTCTTGCTGATCTTCCAGGGGCTGTCTTTGCCTTCGGATGTACTGCAGCAACACTCTCCCAGCCGCATTTTCACTATAGTATAATCTGGATACCTCAATGCCTTATATATGGTTTTACAGATCGACTCACATAGTTTTTCTGTAGATAAGTGGCTATGAAGCAAAGCGGCAATCTCTGCAAGCGCCTGATACTTTTTCTGGCGTTCCAGACTCTCAAATTGCTGATCGTTATTCATGGTATATTCATCATTTTTCATCCAGGTGGCGTTCCTGTTTCCCCTGATTCATTAATAAAAGCCAGATAAAATATAATAAAAAGCCTCAATTTCATACATTTTCCAATTTTTGGCGGTATTGGGAACAGTTTGCGATTTTGTATCAGCTTAACTTCTCTTTTAAAAAGCGAAGAGGGTGCGAAAAAGGCCAGAATTGTTTTCTGGAGCATTATATAAAAAATCTATATATCGGGAAGATTAATCAAAGCCTTGAAGAAAAAAAGAGAGTCTGGAAGCCGATGTGATGATTTCGCCTTCTTGGATAACAGCTCTTCTTTGGGAGAAGGACTAAAAAGGGAGGTTATTACCGGAACGAAGGAAACTATACCAGTAATAAGTGGACAAAAAATACTATAGTGAAATTTGCTTTCAGGCATTATAAAGTATACGAACCTGCATAACTTATCCAATATGGCAATAGTGGAATCAGAGCTTGTTAATAAATTTTAATATACCTTTAACTGAGATAACAGTTTTTTAAGGTTTCCCGAGAGCTTCGCCAGCTCTTCTGAACTGGTCTTTATCTGTTCTATTCCATCAGTAGCTTCGGAGGCCTCATTGTTAACGTTTCCTATGGATGTAGTAACTTCAGCTAAATTTTTAGCTGATCCTGAAACATTTGTGGCCATATCTTTGACTCCTGCATTTAATCCGCCTACATTTTTCGAGATCTCATTAATTGTTGCACTCTGTTCTTTAACTGCACTTACAATAATTCCTGATATTGTATTTACTTCCTCAATAACCTTTGTAACTTCATCGATAGCTGTAACAGCAGAATCAGTATTACTCTGCTGAACTATATCCTTGGCAGCCTGAGTAGTCTGCATTATTATTGATTTCAAATGATATCGAAGAGAGTTCGCTTGCCGCACGTTTGATAATTCGCTCGGGCAGGGTATCATCTTAGGTATTTTATTTAACAGATAAGTCAGTAGGAGCACGACCAAGCGTCATAAGCAGCTTGATGGTATCGTCAATCTGCTGCAGGATTGTCTCATTGTCATGTGCCCGGTTAGGATAGAGTGAATAGAATTTGCGATATGACAGAGGAGTCGCGTTGAGCATAACCGAACTTGCCCCGGCCCTAAGACCTTTGATGCGCGCATTGGTACTGATAGTTTCGAATGCAGTTGTGACAAGAATCTTTGCATCATGATGAGCAACAATTCTGGCAATCGATATGACTTTAAGCATTGTTTCCTCATCAACCGAGGGGATTTGCCTCAGTGGCGTTTCCGGATGAGAGATGAAAGGACCGAAGCTCATCATTTCAGCATGAAGCTCTGATGCGAGTTTAATATCGTTGAGGATATCTTCAGCACTCTGCCCTGGAATACCGATAAGGCTGCCGGTTGTTACAAGATAACCAAGTCTGTAGGCTTCACGAAGATCGCTGATTCTTTTTTGGAGACTTCGACCAGGACAGACTTTTTTGTAAAGGTCGGGATTTGAAGTCTCGAAACGCATCAGGATAGCACGGGCTCCGGCATCATATAATTTTTTCAACCCTTCAGGTCCTACCTCACCGAAGCTTATACAGATAAGAGACGGATAATGTTCTTTGATTGTTTTTACAATATCAACCAGTTCTTCAATGGAATAAGCACCTTCACCGCTTTGCAGCACCAGAGATTTGAAGCCGTAATCGACAGATGTCTGCTTTACAGCAGCCATGATCTCTTCCATGTTCATGCGATACCGGGTGATCGAGGTATTGTGTGTTGATATCCCGCAATAAGCACAGTTGTTTTTACAAATGTTCGAGAGCTCTATTATTCCATGGACGCAACAGGAGTTGTCGTGATATCTCTGACGAAGATGATTGGCAGTCTGATAGAGCAGTTCCACATTCTGTTTACCTGACATGTTCAGGAGTTCGAGTATTTCGGAGTCGGTGATCGAAGTTCCTTCAAGTGCAGACTGAAGAATCGATTTTTTGTGTGAGTCGGGGAATTCGCTGAAGTTAATCGAGGCGGTGGAGGCATCGATTTCTTTCAGTTCAAAAAACAGATCTTTCCAGGTCTCAAGTATATTGTTAGCTTCAACCGGTGTGATTTTCTCGATGACATAGCCACCCTGCGCATAAACGAAATCACCAATTTCAAGATTTCTGAGCTCATTTATTGCTCTTTTCTCTTCACCGTAGTATTCGACAATGACATGCTTGCCTTCGATGGATTTAATTCTGCCAGGGAGAGCATAACACATGGTGGAGCCTTACATCACGGAATGGGAAATGTGCAATTATTCCGTCTCGATACTTTCGAGAAAAAACTCCTTGCCACTCTTAAGAGTAAGTGATGTACTTGAGCAGGAAGGACAGATGAATTTCCGATCAGGATCTTCAAAAACTGTAGAACAATCTTTACATTGAAGTTTTGGCAGGTAATGCTTGATTTCAAGTTCAGCATTTTCAAGCGGAGTTCCGGATTTCATCTGTTCGAAATAGAGGCCGATAGATACATCATCAAATCCTACCAGTTCGCCAAGGCCGAAACAGACTTTAATAACTTTTTTTGTACCTGCTTTTTCAACTGCCTGATTAACAAGGTTCTGAACCGCATGATGTTCATGCATTGTAGGTATCCTCCCTTTTGGTTACGTCCGGGGTGAAATATTTTGAATCGAGCTTAAGTGCATCTTTCGGGCAGGCATCAACACAGGCACCACAAGCGATGCATTGCATCCTTTTTATGGACCAGTTTTTTTCGGCTCGTGTTACAGTTATTGCGGCTGTAGGGCATTTGCGCTGGCAAAGGCCACAGAATATGCATGTTGAAGTATCAATTACTACCTGACCACGCGAACCTGCCGGAAACTCACGCGGTCCGAACGGAAACTTTTCTGTTACTGGTTTTGAAAAAAGATTTTTGACGAGTGTCTTTAACATTACAAAAAAACGCATGATTATCTTTCTGTACAACTGATACAAGGATCGATAGTTAAGACCAACACTGGTACATCAGCCAGGCTTGCCCCTGGCAATATTTTAAGAAGTGGTGCAATATTTGCGAATGTTGGTGTACGGACACGAACACGATCGAGAAATTTAGTTCCGTTAGCTTTGATATAATAGACAGCCTCACCGCGCGGTTGCTCTGAACGGGCAAAAAATTCACCATTGGGGGTTCCACTCACTTTAATGTCAATTGGGCCATCAACTATTTTTTCCGCAGCCTGCGTGATAATGTCGATCGATTGAAATATCTCCTTTATTCGGACCAGACAGCGAGCATAACTGTCGCCGGCACTTTCGACTATGGGTTCAAAATCAATCTCTTTATATGCCGCATAGCCAAGCTTTCTCATATCGGAAACTATTCCGCTGCCACGTGCTGTTGGACCTACCGCTCCTAATGCGTAAGCTTCCTCTTTTGAAACGATACCAACGCCACAGAGGCGGTGCTTAACTGAGGCATCTCTGATAAATACATCTGTAAGTTCTTTAATCTCTTTCTCATGCCCTTTAAGTCGCTGTACGATTTCCTGCATTTTTTCTCTGGAAATATCGCGCCTTACTCCACCGACTTTGGATGAGCCGAAAATTACGCGGCCACCAGTAGTTTCTTCTATGATATCAAGAATTCTTTCGCGAATGCGCCAGCTTTGCATAAACAACGATTCAAAACCGAAAGCGTCAGCCATCAGGCCGAGCCATAGAAGGTGACTGTGTATCCTTGACAGTTCACTCCAGATTACTCTTAAAAACTGGGCTCTCGGAGGAACATCAAGCTTCATGATCTCTTCGATGCCAATACAGTATGTCATGCCATGAATAAAGCTGCAGATTCCGCAGATTCTCTCCGCAACATAGACATATTCTATAAAATCCTTTTTCTCAACAAGTTTTTCCAGTCCGCGGTGAATGAACCCGATCGATGGAATAGCTTCTACTACCTTTTCATCCTCTAAAACAAGATCAAGATGAATCGGTTCGGGCAGTACCGGATGTTGAGGACCAAAGGGAATAATCGTTTGCTTTTTACCTTCCATATTAATTCTTCTCTGTCGGTTGATTGAAAGGTGTCTTTATTGAAGTACGGTAAAAAGTACCTTTGTAATCGATAGCCATATTTTTCACCTCGACCCCGAAGAGATCGTGCATTTCGTTTTCGTAAAGGAGAGCCTGAAGATAGACTGCGCTGACACTTTCGATGCTGGGGGCGTCTGATGGTAATATGACACGCAGATTTGTGAATGAATAGTTGTTATCAAAAGAGTAGTTTACTTCGATGGAATCTGCGATCTTTGCACAGCAGATCTGTATCAGGCGATGCCCGGAATCTCTGAGTTTCTCTACTTGTGATATTAATTCATCGGCATTGATCGTGATCAGATTCTGTACGTTAATCATAAATCAATCCTTTATATTTTTCTTTTTAAAATATATACGTTCCCTGTTTTCCGAGACTCTCTCCTTTTTGAACCAGATGTATCCCTGGTGTTCAAACAAATAGATATTGCGTTTGCTCTGGCTACTGGTGTACACCTGGTAAAAATCGGCAGAGCTGAAGTGGTTTTCTACTGCCTGAAGAAGTTTCTTTCCGATTCCTAAATTCTGATACACCGGGTGAACAGCCATACGACCGATATAGCAGACATTTCCTTCCATTCGGGAACGCGCAATACCCACAATTTTATTATTCATTACAGCTTTAAAGAAAGTTCTCTTTTTGAAATCTTCTAAAATATCATCCTTTGTTTGACGCAGCGGTGAGAGGGAAAAATCATTATAGATTTCAGCTTCACTTTTAAATGCAAGATGTTGCAACTGAAGTATTTCAGATGCATCAGAGGGATCTGCCTGGGTAATAGTTAACTCTTCGAGTCCCTTTGCCATACTGCGAAGTTTCTTTCTCTTCTCTTCAAGTATTTCTAATCCTTTAGCAACACCTTCAATGATAGCTTCGGGACGTACAGCACAACCGGGAACATAAACATCAACAGGTAAGATTTTATCTACTCCGCCTGAGACATTGTAACATTCTGCAAATATACCACCGGTACAGGCACATACACCAACCGCGATAACGACTTTGGGGTCAGGCATCTGATTGTATATGTTTTGAATAATCTCTCTATTGGCTTCGTTTACCGAACCGGTAACCAGAAATATGTCTGCATGTTTGGGGTTTCCAACATTGATTATTCCAAGCCTCTCTGCATCAAATCTGGGCATTAAGCAGGCTAACACTTCAATATCGCAGCCATTACAGCTTGAGGCATCGTAATGAATTACCCATGGTGATTTCTTTAACATAATTATTTCGACAAACAGGATAAAATGAGAATGTTACCAACTCCAAGAATCAAAGCGATAAGCCAGGAACTTGAAAATGCTTTCTGCCATTTAACACGAGCGAATGAGTTATCAGCAATGATCATCAGAAAATAAACAACTGCTGCAGCAAGCAACCCGGTAAGGATATTTGAAGAAAAAAACAGGAAAACAATTCCAAGTGCGATTGTACTCTCATACCAGTGTGTTATTTCAATCATGGCGAGTGCTCTGCCGGAAAATTCTGTGGTGATTCCCTTTACAAGCTCCTGGTGTGCATGATGAGAAGTGGAGAGATCAAAGGGGGATTTACGTAATTTAATGGGTAGAATAAACAGGTATGCCAGTAATATTCCGGCAAGTGGTATGTACAGAGGTTTATCACAAGTGAAAATAGTCATGATATTGAAACTGTTGGTAACCATGTACATTCCAATAGCCGACAGCAGCACTGCCGGTTCATAGGAAGCGATCTGTACAAGCTCCCGCTGCGAGCCGATAAAACTGTACGGTGAACTGGCTTTAAAGCCACCCAGAACAAAAAAGATGCTCGAAAGAGTAAGTGCAAAAATGACAAGAAGAATATTTGCCCCCCAGGCAAATAACCCCGTTGTAAAAATGACAAGGATGAGTGAAAAAAGGACATAAAAATTCTGTGACCGGCGTACAACCATGGTCTCTTTTTCAAAGAGTTTCAGTACATCATAAAACGGCTGGAAAACTGATGGGCCAACACGCCCCTGCAGGCGTGCAGTTATTTTACGATCGATTCCGGCTATAAGTCCTCCAAGCAGTGGAGCGATAATTACATATAGAATGACAAATAAAATTTTCAGCATATCGGCGACACCACTGAAATAAAAATTAATATGATACTCACAGCAATGCCTGTAAGCAATAATTTCTTTTCATTGAAAATGTCCTGCATATAATAACTTTTCATATGCATCTGCTGTGATGTGTTAAGCGAATTATAAAAATCTATACCTTGTGGAGTGTTTGCACCAGTAAGATATGCATCAACCACTTTTACATTTTTCCCATACCTCAAAAAGCTTAGAGGAAATAAAGCAACCATCGCCAGCATTATCAGCATGATCACTATATTGCCATGTCCCATATCAACGGTACGATGATAGATTTCTTCAATATATGGTACCACCAATGAATGTGCTACAAGAGGGAAAAAGGCGCAAGCACCAACAGTCAAAAGCGCAAGAGCTCCAAGGGAAAACCATTCTGTCCGGTGGACAGTACCCTCGAGTTCATCCTGTTTACCTACAACGGTCAGAAGACGTCCCATCCATTTAACCCAGTATAGTAAGGTAACTGAAGATCCAAAAATGACAAATAATGCTAACAGCGGATTGAAATCTACAAGCGCTTGTAAAACAGCCCACTTACTGATAAGCATTCCGAATGGTGCCAGAAACATCCCTGCCATTCCGATCTGCATCATGATGGATAATTTGGGCATGGTAATTATAAGTCCTGCCATGTCTTCAATATCTCGGCTGTGAATTTTATGCTCAACAACACCGACACACAAAAACAACAGGCATTTTGCAACTGCATGGAAGATTATCAGTAAAATCGCAGCCCACACAGCTTCATGGGTGCCAAGACCGGCACAAAGAACTATGAGACCAAGATTGGCGATTGTCGAATAAGCAAGGACCTTTTTTGCGTCGCTCTGACTGACTGCGATACATGAGCAGATAAGGAAGGTAACTGCTCCGACAAGTGAAATCATAAATCCGGCAAATGTTCCTTCAAGAATTCCGGCAAATCGTAAGATCAGATAAACGCCTGCCTTCACCATTGTGCTTGAATGCAATAAAGCAGAAACCGGAGACGGCGCAACCATTGCTCCAAGCAGCCATTTGGAAAAGGGCAACTGTGCTGATTTCGCCAAACCGGCAAAGCTCATCAGCGCAACAGGCAGCAAAACGGTTGCTTTGGATGAAAACATGACTTTGTTAAGTTCAAGGGTGCCGGCACGGGTTTGCAGATAGATAATTGCTGCTGCAAAACCGACTCCGCCAAGAAGGTTAAGCCGTAACGCTAAAAATGAATTCGCTATCGATTCGGTTGTACCTTTATAACCGATTAGTAGAAATGAACTTACCGTGGTTATTTCCCAGAAGAAATAGAGCCAGCGAAGATTGTTTGAAAAAACAATTCCGTACATTGCTCCCAGAAAAGCGAAAACAACAAAAAAGAAAAAGCAGCGTTTATCCCGGTATTCTTCTTTATAGTGATGTTCATGAAAATCCCGCATGTATCCTAGCGAATAGATACTGATAATTCCACCGATAATACCGATTATCAGCGCCATTACTACCGACAAGCGATCAACAACAAGCGGGTGTTCTATTTCAATATGAGGACCTTTGAATTCAAACCACAATAAAGGTAAAAACTGAATTGCAACAAACAACACAACCAGCTTTTGGTTATGGCGTATTCCGGTGAATAACACATATAAAGAAAGTAAAATCTCAGCTGTAAATATTGCATGATCTGCAAATTTCCAGGGTACAATCAGGAATTGCATGTCACTTTTGAAATACTCTGAGGCAAGTAGTATAGATGCCGCCGAAAGAGTAAAAAAGGAAGTGACCACTACCGCAAATCGCGCAGTGTTATTTTTTAAAAATAAAAGGATAACAGAAATAATCAATGGAAATGAAATTAAAAATAAAGGTGTAGACATAGGTCGTATCTATTGGAAATTTTAATGGTGTTGGCAAGAGTTGTGTTTCAGGTATGTGATTTTTTCAGAAGGTGTTATATTCTGTTTATTTATTCGGAGTCTGTCTCTGACACAAAATGGTTCGATGCCCATTTTTCTGCCATAATCCAGGAAACCATATATCGGAATCTTACGCATTTAAAATGCCTTTGAATAAACCGGCATCTAATATAACAAAATTTAATCACGAAAACAATTGAATTATGTAAATCTCTACTTATTTCTATTTGAGCAGCGGTTTTTGATGCTGTAGAAATTTTGAGAGGTTGTTTATTTATACATATATATAAGATTGGCATTTCAGTATATCAGAAATTGCGAAAAGAAAGATAATCAGCCTTGTTGCACTGTTGAGAACACTGAAATCGAAAATGGATTAATGCAGTAAGTTATCGATTCTGAAAAGATGTCAGATACAGGACCGTTTTCTTTTCGGTGGATCAGGAAGAAATGTTTGCTGTTGATATTTTTTTGTGGTCTGTTTAACCTGATTCTTCGGTATTTAATACACAACCTCCTGGCTGCTTATTAACACTTCTTCGGTTAAGCTTATACCTTTTATTTTGCTTTTGGTGCAGTTCAAACTGTTAATGCTTCTGAAAATTACATATCTGAATTATATTTTGAATATATTATTGGGCTAATCTGACTTAAGTATGGAAAGTTAGAAAAAAGAGTGTTGGCACCCTGT
>CAYPMS010000036.1:0-31504 GCA_964411655.1 uncultured Fibrobacter sp. | reverse complement strand
CATCTCAATATCTTATGCATCTGCATCCACCTCAACTGCGGAATTTAGGATAATCGAAATTGTCTGAACTTTGATTATAGTGATTACTTTGGGGACAATGATTGAGGGATAATAAGCAGCCTTATCTATAGAATTAAGGTGTTCTGAGAAAAATCAAAGTGATCATGATAATCAAGAATATCTTGGTTTAAGATATTCAGAGAAAATCACGGTAATCATTGACAGTTATCGCAGAGTCGAATCCACAATACCGCTTATATGATCTGCCTGCAACTGCTCCATCTGAAAATATTTACAATCAAGTCTATCGGCAATTTGGCGCATCTTACCCAGTTTTATGAATCCACTTTCGGTATCGATGACAATCGATTGGATTCCTGAAGAGCGGATTTCATCACAGATGTAAAGAGCTTCATTGAAAGCATTGCTACCAGTGCTACTGACATTTGCTCTGCCATCGGAAATGATAATCATAAGTGAATTATTTCTGCTTCCTTTCTTCTTCTCTTGTCTGATCAGATTCAAGGCAGCTTGAAGACCGGCTGAAAGCGGAGTTTTCCCACCGGTTGGAAGTGTTTCGAGTGATTTTTTGCCAAGATCAATACTATCAGTGGGTGGAAGGACTACACAGGCCTCGGTCCCCTTGAATGCCACCATTGCAATACGGTCCCTTTTCTGGTAGGCATCAAGTAAAAGCGACATGATTGCTCCCTTTGCTGCTGACATTCGTTTCTCAGCTCCCATCGAACCAGACGAATCAACGACAAAAACGATGGTCGTTCCATATTTTTTTTCCCGTACCTTCTCCCGGATATCGGCACTTGAAATTGCCAGTGAAACCCCTTCCTTATTACGCCTGATTTGATAGGGAGCAGCTGCACGAAGGGTTGCATCAAATGCGATGTCGGTTATTTCTGGTGATACCGGCATGCGTGAGCGAGTATAATGGCCGCTGCGATTGTTTGCAGGGGCTTTCTGTCTCTTTCCCGATACAGAGAGTGGAGTGTTATCTCTTTTGATATGAAGTTTCCTGACTGTGAACGGAGCATCGGCTGTGAAAATTATTTCTTTACTGCTGTCGGGCTGTCCATTCTGCTGTTCATCAGGTTCATCGTTTTTTTTTTAGGCTCGTGTTTTTCACCGGATGGTTGCTGCTGCGATTGGTGTTGATTATTGTTATGGTTGCGAATCGCATCCTCAAGCTTTTCAGTGTCTATTTTTGGCTCCTGAAATGGTTTACGCCGCATCCGGTGTGGGAGTACCAGTTCAGCAGCTTCTCGGATATCATCGCTGGTCACCTCCTTGCGATGATGGAAAGCTGCGATTGTCCGGCCGGTTTTCAGCATAGCGATATCGGCCCGATGGCCGTCAACGTTCATGGTGATTGCGATCGAAGTTATCAGTTTGATAATGTCATCGGTATAGGTAACTTCCGGGAGAATTGACTGGGCTATGGTTATATATTCTCCAAGACGACTTTCTTCCTCTTCCCATTTGTGGATAAATCCATGAGGATCACTTTCGTACTCGAGATATCTTCTTACGATTTCGATACGTTCATCCGCTTCCGTTATGCCTTCAACGTCTACACAAAGAGCGAAACGGTCAAGTAACTGCGGACGCAGTTCTCCTTCTTCCGGATTCATAGTACCAATCAGCATGAAACGGGCCGGATGAGAGAATGAGACACCTTCTCTTTCCACTGTATTGACTCCCATAGCTGCAGAATCAAGCAGAACATCAACCAGATGATCATCCAGAAGATTGACTTCATCTACATAGAGAATTCCTCTGTTTGCCGATGCCAGTATTCCTGGTTCGTAATGTTTTTCACCCTTCTGGATAGCTTTTTCAATGTCAAGAGTTCCAAGTACCCGGTCTTCGGTTGCACCAAGGGGCAATTCAACCACCTGCATCAGTCTTTTAGATAAAGGAAGGGTTTCGTTTTTAGAGAGCCTTTCCCGACATGAAGCACACATCTCAGCAGCGTTGTTGGGATCACAGTGAAATGGACAATCACTTACGACGCTTATCTGAGGAAGAAGGTTGGCCAGTGCACGTACAGCAGTTGATTTTGCAGTTCCCTTTTGTCCTCTGATAAGCACTCCTCCCAGACGTGGGTTGATAGCATTGAGAGCCAGTGCCTTTTTCATCCGCTCCTGACCGACTATCGCACTGAATGGAAATGTTGTTTTCTGACAGCTCATTTTTTTATCAGTCTCCGATCGAATATCTTCCTAAAGATAATTTACAGCATTAGGAAATGCAGTATAACTGGTTATTTATTTTGGACAGTAAGTAGAGCATGGAAAGGACTGGCATCCTTTTCTGTTCTCATTACTAACCATTCCCTTCGATTTTATTTCTGATTTCTTTCATTTTCTCTCCCCAGTCAGCAACATCTTCAGCGGTAAAAATGTTTACATTGCCACCCTGGAAATTACCGGAGACTTCACCCATGTTTTCCTCAAGAAGACTTTCAGTTTCAAGATAGGATTCTTTGAGACGTTCAAGAATTTCAGGATTGGCATTCCAGAGGCCGCGCTGTTGTGCTTCAAGCAACCGTCTTGAGATCTCTTCCAGTGCCCAGGGGTTGTTTTCCTTGAAAAACTCTCTGTTCTTTTCATCCAGAACGAATGTTTCTGTGATATCATCGAAAATCCAGTCGTCAACTTCCTGTGTTGTGGCTTCCCAACCGTAAACTCTGCCGATCCGTTTCATGATATCGCCTGCCCCCTTGTATCCATGACGTTTCTGTCCTTCGATCCATTTGGGATTGAGCAGCTTTGTTCTTACCACTCTTCTGATCTCTTCTGCCATGTCGTGTACTTGTACTGCTTCAGGTTCACGCGTATCCCCATAGTAGGTTTTAACTGATTTACCAGACAGTTGGCGGGCCGCAGCTGTCATTCCACCTTGGGTGCCAAAATAGCAGCAACATCCAAACAGGTCTGATTCATCACTGACAACCTTGTTATAGGTAATGTCGACAGTCTTGAGGTTCTCAGCCAATTGAGTATGCTTCTCTTTGCCGAATATACCTTTACCATAGGCATAACCGTTCCAGTAAACAAAGATATCAGCAAGATCCTTTTCATCTTTCCAGGCTGAGGCATACACAGCAAGCTGTGTCCCTGCGGAGTAAGAGCCGGGTTTTGAAGCGAAAAGCCGAAACGTTGCATCACGCCAGGCGGCCGGATCATTTTCATCACCGTTATTTTTTGCAAGCTGGGCAAGAGTATGTTTGCGGACAAAATTCTTCTCCGGGGGTTCCGGTAACGATGCGACTGCCTGAACTGCTTCATCGATAATGTCTATACAAGTGCTGAAATTATCACGGATAATGCCTGATATGCGTATGGTCACATCGATTCGTTCACGTCCAAGCTGATCCAGGGGAATAATTTCAAAACCGGATACACGCCCGTTGGATTGCCAGACCGGTTTCACACCAATAAGATACATGATCTGTGCCATTCCCTCACCATCAGCCCACATAATATCGTTTGCCATCCAGTAAATCGCAGTGTTTTCAGGAGGAACGCCCTGCTCATCAAGATGCTTTTTAATTACTGCTTCAGCAAGGCGTCTCCCGGTATCCCAGGCACTTTTGCTGGGTACTTTCTGTGGGTCGAGTGTATAGAAGTTGCGTCCGGTCGGAAGGATATCATCTCGTCCGCGCATAATCAGCCCTGAAGGTCCTGAAGGAATGTAACCACCATCAAAGCCGTGCAGCAGCGCATCTATCTCACGACTTTCACTGATACGACGATCGATATCGAGTATTCTGGCGGCTGACAGGGCAAATATATCGGAGGTTAAGCATTGTCGCAGATCGTCAGCAAGGATCTCTTTGGCAATGGTGATATAATCCTCTCTTCCAAGAAGAACTGCGGAGATAAATTTGCGGGAATAATTGTCTATCCGCTCAATAAGCTCTCCGTTTGAGGTACGGAAATCATTATTGATACCAGATGGATCATTAAGCAGAACTGAGAAATCTAACCTCATCATGAAAGCAATAGTTCGTCTCAATGACACAGATTGATCAGCATCATAGCGCAGGATCGAGTGTATAAAATCAATCCTGCGATCACCTTCAGGCAATTGTCCGAATATATGCATTCCATCCTGAATATAGGAGTTCCTGACACGTGAAAGTGCGTTGTGTGCAGCTCTGACAATCTCTTCAAATGGAAGAGCATGTGAATTTTCATTATTAATTTTATCGAGACTGATATTGGTTATCGTGCCATTGCTGTTCTTAACAGGAATCTTGATTTCGTGGTCAAGTTCGGCACGACGAATGGTATCAATAATCTGATGCTGCAGGAGGTGATCACGTGTGTGGTCTTCTCCCTTAATTTTTTCATATTCAGCAAGGATCCGGTCTAGCTCCTCCAGCTCATCATAGAGTCCGCTGTTATTCATCACTGTTTGCATGTGATCAACCAGTGTTGCCAATGATCGTCGCTTTGCGATTACTCCTTCGGGAGGATTATCGGAGTTATAAATGTAGAGGTGTGGCATGTCACCGATTGCAAGATCCGGAAAACAGTCAGAGGAGAGTCCTGTTGCTTTTCCAGGAAGAAACTCAAGGTTTCCATGCGTTCCCACATGTATAATCGCATCAGCGCCGAAGTCCTGTTCAAGATACTTGTAAACAGCCATATACTGGTGTGGCGGGACTATACCTGGTTCATGAAGAATCCTGCAGACTTGACCGTCACAACGGGCTCCGGCGCAGCCGCGTTTGGGTTGCACACAGACCACTGCGTTTCCGAATCGCACACCGGTAACTACGATTCTGTCTTCATATACCATGGCAGCAGGAACACCATTTATTTCTTCTCCGGGCGGATTACCCCATGCATCTATCATCCTTTTCTGTACATCTGTCGAAAGGGTATTAAACCATCCGCAGTATTCTTCCTTACTGACAAGCTTAAGAGCCCCGCCTTTTTTGACAATCTCTTCAACAGTGGTCCAGCGAAAATCGCTTATTGCTTTACGCTCCATGATTGTGGTTATCAACTCTTTACCATCTGCGGGGGCTTCGATTGCATAACCGGCATCGTGCATGGCATTCAATACCGATGCGACACTTTCAAGTGAGTCGAGTTTAGCTGCACCTCCAACCGATGCTTCCACTGAAGCACAGGGGTTGTTATGAAGAATGAATGCAATTTTGCGCTCAGAAGCTGGTTTACGTCGCAGCTCCACCCACTTGATTACACGGCGAACCATTTTCCCGATACGGTCATTTATGGGCACTTTACGTCGGATTGTCCCTTTATGTGTAAACTCATCTTCACCTGCGCTTATCATGATCGGTTCGATGACACCTTCGAGTTCGGGCATCGCAACTGCCCAACCGACAAGCCTTCCTGTGAACCCCTGCATACTTTCCCGCCACTGCTTCACAGTTTCGCTTGAAGTTGATAGTGGGCAGAACACAGGCACATCGAGTTTACGAAATATTTCAACACCTTCAAGTTCTCTTGATTTGTCTCTGTCTCCGGGTTCCCTGCTGCCTGACAGAAGAAAACTCTGCAGGCGGATCAGTGCATCGATTCTGGATTTGCCATTAGAATCAAGGAAGTAATCTGCGACAACGGATGCACTTCCACGGCATTTTTTTTCTCCATTTCTGGTAGAGTAAGAAAACGCCGGCAGCACATTCAGTCCCTGTCGTTCAAGTTCCCTGATGACAGCGTTTTCAACAGCAAGATCTCCTGTGACCCAGGCATGACGGGTGAAAAGGATTCCAATCGTTGGTTTATCTGATGCGGGTTTATACCATTCCAGGAATTGATCAACGGATGAGAAATAGCCGGGGTATTCCGGGTGATATAAACCCTCCCAGGCAACTTCAATCGGTTCAGGAACCTCGATGTTTATACAGGCGATTTTCTTGCAGAGAAAACGAACCATGTTAGTAAAGTTTTCCTGTCCGCTATTTACCAAATAGCTGTATGCAGTTGCTAAGGTCT
Source organism: uncultured Fibrobacter sp. (assembly GCA_964411655.1). Taxonomy (GTDB): domain Bacteria; phylum Fibrobacterota; class Chitinivibrionia; order Chitinivibrionales; family Chitinispirillaceae; genus JAAYPC01. Next base: position 25,511 of record CAYPMS010000036.1, on the reverse strand, counting down.
CGGGGGAGACAGTCGAAAGTGTCCAGAATGAGGGATCATGTCCCAGGCAGACGATCGGGACCTTTTTGCCAATCTCTTTGAGTCGCTCTTCGATATGATCCCAAATACTTTCACTTGAACGGTAAAGAAGGATCAGATCCTGAGTCTCAAGCAATCTTAGAGCTGTATCGCAACGTAATGGATCATCTTCAATCTCGCGTGTTGCAAACAGAGTAATTTCTGCAAAATCAAGTTGCTGCGCAGCCTGAGCCAGAAGAGGCAGATAGCTGTGCCACATGATGGATCCGATTTTCATGACATTTCCTCCATGTAAAAACCTGACAAGTCCTCCTGTTATCTTGCAGTCTGCTTTTCAGGCAGACATTCAACAGCAGTTACCTGCAGAGCGCCTGCATGTACATTATAATCGACGCTGGCTGCAACACCATAAGCATCTGCCAGGTTTTTAACTGTAATGACATCATCAGCTTGGCCGGTAGCATGCACACAGCCATTATGCAGTAATATTAGTTTATTGCAGAAACGGGCTGCCAGATTAAGATCATGAATAACCATAAGCGCTGTCAGGGCCTGTGAATCGACCAGTTTACGTATCAGTTCCAAAATTTTCAATTGATGCTTTATGTCCAGGTTTGCAGTTGGTTCATCAAGTAGTAAAAGCTTTGGTTCCTGCGCAAGGGCTCGGGCAATAAGTACCTCCTGGCGTTCGCCCCCGCTGAGCTCACTTACATAACGGTGACGAAAACGATCTGTATCGGTTAATAAAAATGCCTTGTTAATTGCGGTCCGATCCGATTCGGTAGTGGTAAATCTTTTTTTACTGTGTGCATATCTTCCTATGCCCACGACATCCTCTACCGTGAATAGTGGCGGAATAAAACTGCTTTGTGGTACGACTGCCATAATACGGGCAATTTCATGTCTGGACATTGTTTTCATATCACGATTATCAAGGTATACTGTTCCGCTAAGCGGTTTTTTGACGCCGGAAAGAACTTTCAGAAGAGTGGTCTTTCCAGTTCCGTTTGAACCGATAATCCCTGCGAATTCCCCCTGGTGTATGTTAAGAGTAACATTGTCAAGAATGACTGTGTCGCGGTAGGATGCTTTGATATTGTTTGCAACCAGCATGATCACCACCATCCAATCGCATGTTTTCGACGGCGAAGAAGATAGACAAAATAAGGGGCTCCAACGACCGCAGTAATAATTCCTATGGGAATTTCAGCAGGTTGCGCGATACTTCTGGCAATAGTATCTGCTAATACCAGAAATATACCTCCACAAATAGCTGCCACCGGAAGCTGGATTCGCTGATCGGCTCCAACAAGCATTCGTGCGATATGCGGAACCACCAGACCTGTAAAACCAATGATTCCTGCGGTGGAAACTGAGATAGCTGTTATCAGCGCTGTTGCTGTGAGTAATATTCGTTTCATCAGTTCGACTTCAATACCGATATGCATTGCAGTTTCTTCACCAAACTGGAAAGCATTAAGTTCACGGGCAAGAAGAAAAAGGGTGAGAAGCCCAGCCAGAACCGGTAAAACAACTATCGCAACATCATCCCAGGTGACTCCTGCAAAAGAACCCATCAGCCAGAGTACTACATCCCGTAAAGCATCGGTGGGCGCGATAAGTTTGAGAAATGATACTGCAGCCTGAAGGAAAAAACCGACAGCTATACCGGAGAGAAGCAGTGTTTCGGTTGGAACTTTACCTTCGGTATGCGCAATTGAATAAACAACGAAAATTGTGACTATTGCTGATATGAATGCCATCGCTGGAACTGCATAAGTTCCGAAAAAACCTCCTATACCGAGCACGATTGCAGTCGATGCTCCGGCTGCAGCCCCTGATGACATTCCAAGGACGTACGGTTCAGCCATTGGATTTCGGAACAATCCCTGCATTGCAGCCCCTGATGCAGAAAGTCCCATACCCACAAGCATGGCAACCACAATACGTGGAGTACGGATATTCATGATTATTGTTCGATGTATCTCCTGGGTATCAGAGTGCAGCACTCCAAAGGAGAGCTTTTCAAGCCAGACTCTTATAATTGTCAATGGATGGATAAAGACCGGACCAGTCATTACCGAAAATATAGCAGCAATTACCAGTGAAACAGAAAGCATCAACAGAACTGAAAAATATTTTGAAGAAAAAGAATTCATTTAAACAGCTCCGGTTGAATGAGTCGTGCACACTGCTCAATTCCTTCAATCAGACGTGGATTTGCCCAGGTTAGTTGTGCATCTATGCAGTAAATTCGATTGTATTTCACTGCATCAATCTGATGCCATCCAGCCCTTCTCCTGATCATTGCGCATATTTTCGCTGCATCGATACGAGTCGTATCTATAGTGACAATGATTATCTGAGGATTACGGCTAAGTACCTCTTCATCGGAAGCAGTGAATGAGCCGATGTCTTGATAATCTGCGAAAATGTTGTTACCACCTGCGATAGTGATGATCTCATGATTACGCTCTCCCTTTCCATGTGTCGATCCACGTTCACCATTGCTGATCCACTCCATATAGACACGTGGACGTCGTGAAGAATCCAGTGGAAGAGTTTTTTCAAGAATGGCATTGCGTCTGTGTATCAGTGAATCAGCCAAAGAAGTGGCTTCAGTGACTTTCCCGGTAATAAAACCCAGACGTCGTATATGGCTGATAAGTTCGTCAAATGTACGTGGATACTGAAGACCGAGTGAAGTGACATTATGCTTTTCGAGAAGATCCAGGTGCTTCCGATATTGTCCCCATCCAGATATTGTCATCAGAACAAGATCCGGGTTGCAGCCAATGATTTTTTCGACATTGAACCGTCCATACATTCCACCGATACGTCTGATAGCTGATGCTGCAGGGGGATACTTTATCCCATCAGGAACTCCTGCAAGAGAACCGGATGCACCAATTGCAAAAAGAATCTCTACATCTGCAGTTGCCAGACAGACAATTTTGCAGGGATTGTCCGGTACTTCAACAGCTCTTCCGCAATCATCGACTACACTGCGATAATTTGTTCCGTTTTGTTTTTTAGAGTTGAGTGTATTAATTTTTCCGATATCATCTGTTTCATAAATTCTACCACTTTGAGGCTCTGTTTGTTTTGAGCATTCAACTAATATAAGTAAGCAGCAGGCCATTGCAAAAAACAGAGTGTTTTTTAATTTGATTATCTCAAAAAGATTCATTTTATGCCCTATTTTAACGATTGACGTATAGAGATAACGGCCAACCAGATGCTTAGAAGGCAAAAGAAGGTCAGTGCTGCGAAAGGCACAATTGGAATACTCTGGTTTTGATATCCAGCTCTCATGCAGGTCACTGAGTGGGTGAGAGGAAGAAGCTGCAGAAACCATTTAATAAAAGCAGGCAACTTATCAACTGGAAAAAAAGTTCCGCAGAAAAAACTCATAGGCATTATGATAAAACTGGAAAACACCGAGGTGTCTTCATGAGACTTTGATTTGAACCCGGCCACAACGCCTAAAGCCGCGAACAGGACAGAGGTCAGAATCCATGCAGCATAAAAGGAGATCGTCAATGGAATATGTGCTCCCATTATCAGTGCTGCAAGAAGAATGAATAACGATGAAAAAAGCCCTCTGAATGTTCCGCCTGCAATCTCACCCAGGGCAATCGAACTGTAGGAAATCGGCGCTACAAGTATCTCTTCGATACTCTTAAAGTGCAGCCTGCCAACTGCAAGTGAAGAAGCGATGCCGGTGAATGAATTGGTCATGGCGCTCATGGCACATATTCCGGGGACTATAAAAATCAGATAAGTTGACTCTCCCATATTAATCTGCCTGCCCAATCCCAGACCAAATGTGACAAGATAGAGCAGGGGGGTAATCAACGTCGCCATAACATATCCCGGCTTTTTGAGCCGGTTTGTAAAAATCATCATTTCGCGAAGAAAAACCGGCCACATGTTCATTGCTGAAACCTTTCACCAGCATAGTGGATAAATACATCTTCAAGAGTAGATTCCCTGATCCGCACAGAGCCTTCTGCCAGAGTACTGGCAAACTCATGTGCATCTGATTTGATTGCAAAATGGCGGTAACTAACGGATTCATTGACCTGTGTTTCTACTATGTAAGCGCCGGTTATTCTCTTGAGGTTTTCTGGTGTATCACATGCAATCAGTTTTCCTTTGTTCATGATACCCACTCTTGAACATAGTTTTTCGGCTTCTTCAATGTAATGTGTGGTCAGAAGAACACTGATTCCTTTATCTTTGAGAAGCCTTATAAGATCCCATATCGTTCGCCTGATCTGCGGGTCCAGCCCAACGGTTGGTTCATCAAGAAACAATATCGAGGGATTATGCATTACCGATCTTGCTATCTGAAGCCGGCGCTGCATTCCTCCGGAGTAATAACGGACTATTTCGTGAGCCTGTGATTCGATACCTGCCCAAAAAAGCAGTTCTCTGCTGCGATTTGCCACAGAAGGTATTCGGTGATACAATCCGTGAAGGAACAGGTTCTGATAACCTGAAAGGTCACGGTCCAGGTTGATTTCCTGAGGAGAGTAGCCTATATGCTTCTTTACCTGAAGTGGTTCTCTGAGCACATCAAAACCTGCTACTATAGCTTCTCCATCGGTGGGATGAAGCAGTGTGGTCAACATTCTGACTGTGGTTGTCTTTCCTGCACCATTGGGTCCCAGCAGACCAAAGATTTCTCCAGGTTCTATTGTCAGGTCAAGTTTGTCGACAACCGTGCGTTTTCCGAACACCCTGCTTAAACTTCTACATTTTATCATCAGAAAGTGACCTGCATTTCACCACCCATTATACGACCAGGTGATTTATAGTAATCATAATACTTTTTATTGAACAGATTATCCGCATTAAATATAAATCGAACCCGTTTGAGAGGGCTTAAAGTTAGGCGAAGATCCGTGACAAAAAAGGGATCTCGTGAACCGAACACACCATCAACAGTATCAGAGTTGTCATCGGCTGTATATCGCTTGGAAACATATCGCGAACCCATCCTCAAGGCCAGCCATCCCTTCTCGAACCGAAAACCGCCACTTAATGTATGTTCGGGAACATTAGTCACCCTTTTTCCTTCTGATGACGGGTTGACCGGATTCTCTTTAACTCTTGCATCGGTCCAGGTATAATTAGTAAACAATGTCAGAAATGAAAAAAGCCGCCCGCTCATACCAGTCTCGAATCCGTCGGTCTTTGCCTTTCCCAGGTTCTCTTTACGCTGGATTTTAGGTTCATCGGAAACAGTGGTTGTGTAAATCATGTCACTGATAATATTGTGGTATCCTACAAATGACAAGTCGATCCGGTTATCAAAGAAACGGTGTACCATTGCAATTTCAACCGAACTCATCACTTCCGGCTTGAGATCGGAGTTTGATTCTGTCAAAGTTCCGGTAGTACTGAGCCATGTGCGATAAAGGTCATAATTTGTAGGTGGTCGAAATGCTTTACCACCAGAAATCCAGAAGGTGGGTTTCCAGACCGGAGATGCTTTCAGATTCAAAGTGAGTCCAGCCCGCGGGCTCAGAGATGATTTTGAATGATCGGCGTAATGGTTGTTAACTCTGGCGTTTGTATAATCGCGGTTCATACCATTCATGGTTCGCCAGTAATCAAAGCGGATTCCTGCATTAAGAATGAGGTTTTCCATAATACCGATATCATTTATGATCGTAAATTCATCATTGATGAATAAACCGCCGCAGGCCGACTGCCCTGCTGATTTGTAGTTAATGGCATACAGGTCATCCGGGTTCTCCCAATCAAGAAGGTCATGCTCTTTGGTTTCCGATGTTGTCGCTTCAAAGGAGATTCCTGCAAGTAATGTATTTTTAGGAATAAGATTGCTTATTTCTGTTGTGAAATCAAAGTTCCCTTTAATATTCGGTGTAGAACTGATCTTTCCCGGACCTCCATTACGTGATGAGGAAGATCCTACTGACGTATACCAGTTTTCATAATTGTCATTAATACCTGCTCCAGCATTTATGGTAAGGTAATCGGAAAACTTCCCCTGATATGACAAGGTGTAGATAAGTGATGCCTGTCCGCCCTGGCCATCAAGAAAGTTACTGGGAGTCATTCGCAACGAATAGATGGTATCATTATATGAAAAACTTACATAACCGGTATCAATAATCCTGCCCAGTGAATCACGGAGAAACGATTTGCCATAATCATTATAGTAGTTGTACCATGAAGCGGTTAGGCTGGAACGGAAACTGTGCTGTTCGTTAATTTTCAACCACAACCTGCCACTTACTGATCGATTCTTTGCACTATTGGTACCATTTTCACCAATAAGAAAAGTTTCCTTGCCATAGCGGTCTTTTGTGGGGATGATTCCACTGATTTCAGTTCCCTTTTTACCCTTTGATGCGGTTTTCAGGATTTCACTTGTAACGTATCCATCATCCTGCTTGTCGGAATAAGAGAGGGAAAACCCTAATTTCTCATTCGCAAAAACATCATCATAACTAATATAGAGATTACGGTTGAGATTGATGTCTTTTCCAAGGTTGAATCCTCCTCGGAATCGCATCGATTGCTTTGCAGGTATACGTGAAGTCAAATTGATTACGCCACCCATGGCATTTCCACCGTAAAGAGATGAGAACGGCCCACGGGCGACTTCGATTTTCTGAATATCTTCAACCACAATATTATTGAACTGAACACGTCCCACATATCCGTTGTTAAGGGGCTGTCCATCCAGCAGTACCAGTACCTGATCTGCTCCTGAAAATCCGCGCATGGTCAACCCGGCCATGCTCTCCATAAGTCCTTTGGAACGTTTGTTATAGATTCCCTTTTCATATTCGAGCACTTCATCGATGTTGATTGCGCCATTTTTCTCGATATCGGATTGATCAGTGACGGTGATCGATGCAGGAAGATTTTCTATGGCACGCTCTGTTTTCGAACCGACAACCACGATTTTATTAAGCTCTGCAAGGTGATCCTGTGAGGTGTCTTTTTGAGCGAAAGAAACATTTGAAACGGTTAATATGGCGACTATTGCATTGATAGTAGTCAGGCAAATGAGAGGAAATTTCATTGTGTACTGTCCTTTGTTAATTTCAAGCGTCTGGTAACACGAAAAAATAAATGCGTAGCACAGGAATTCCAATAGAAAACTTGTGTGGGCTAAAAGGAATAGCTGCCCTGAAATCCCTCAAAGGTGTTTTTAGATCACTTAATGCTGCTTAGGTGGTGATACCACAGGACTCTCAGTCCCCCGGTCTTAAGTTCTCATTAGGGGATTATTTAGAAGAATCAAATTGTTAACTCGATTATGGCATGCCCGGATAAGAATCACTCTTGAGAATGATAACTGCTCATTTTCACTGAAAACCGGAATTGCATTCAGATAACGGATTGTTGTGTGAGTCAATTCATGCAGAAAATAGGATGCTGCGCCGGGAGAATGAAGCTCTTCTGTTTGTGAAACAGCGATGAGCCTTATCAGTTTTTTTTCTTCCGGAGTACTTAGGAGTCTGAAGTGAGCTGGTTCAAAAGTATAATCTGAAGAGAGAATTTTTTCTGCATGTTTGAGTAACGGTGTTGTCTGATACAGCAACTGAAGCGTTCTATCGGGAGATTTGCGGTTGTCAAATGTGCCAAAGTTTGGCAGCATGCCACTGGCTGCTTTTTTCAGTGCTTCATATTGAAAAGAAAGACTGGTTCTGAAGCAGATAAAACCGGCAGTCACGGTCTGATGATTTTGAGGATCAGAAATTATAAATCTCTCATCCCATTTAAAACAGGAGATTATACGTTTTGCCACGATTTCTGCTGGTATCTTCTTGAGAGAAGCAATCCTGAGGGCCAGGGGGGTGTTAAGATCTGCTGAAGGGGATGGGGATTTAAAAAAAAGATGAATAGAATCGGAAGATACTGGTATGTCAGGAAAAGATTGGTAAACAGCTACCCGCAGTGCTTCTCTCAGATAAGAATAAAGATTTAAAGACACGATGGTTTTCTTATCTATATCTGCAACATACATTAACAAGTTGTATTATTTTATAGTGATTCTTTTCCCTTCAGACCAGAGCTCTTCAAGATTATAGTAGCTTCGTACTTCAGGGAGCATAATATGGACAATGACATCGGAATAATCCAATAAGACCCATCGTCCCTCTTCCAGACCCTCTTCGTGCCAGGGGTGTGTACTCTTTTCGGACAGACTCCTGACGATTGCATCTGCAATAGCATTGTTCTGAACAGTGTTGTCACTTTCACAGATAATAAACCAGTCTGCCGATCCAGGAAGTCCCCTTATATCCAGAACGACTATGTTTTCTGCCAGCTTTTCCTGCGCCTGTTTAACGATTTCATCGACCAGTGGCTTTCCAGCCAAAGCTTTACCATTAGTTTTTTTCACTGAATTCTTTCTCCAAAATCAGGTCCAATAATTACAGTTACGTCATGCATCATATCATTATTTCTGATGACGATCATTTTATCGGTATTGAGGCTGGATGCCACCTGAGAGGCAACAGTGGTATCCAGTGTTCTTGAAATTACCATAGTGAAAGGATAGTTCCATGTTTGTGCATTTCCAACGCTCTTGATATCAAAATTGGTCGAACGCAGATAGTCGGCCACTTTTCCTGCAGCACCTTCTATTCCACATCCATTGAGTACTTCAACTTTTCCAATATAGGGAACCGATACTGAGTTTTTTTTCTCCTGTTTTGGAACAGGCCTGGTTTTTAACTCTGTACCAATAAACATTGAGATTCCCATCACGGCTGAAATGATGAACAAAGTTAATAGATTACTCATAAACGGGCAGTGGAAGAAACGATCAAGCTTTTCAGATAAAGTGGTGAATTTTGTTTATTGATTGCGATTGCTCCTGATGGGAGTGTGTTTAAATTTATGAAAACCAATGCCAAGAGAAACTCCTTAAATATATTGAGAGCTAAAGTTTAGCTCTTGTGTGAAAATATATTATTTAAAGAGGAAGATAAAAAGCAGGATTTCAGTGCAGAATTTCAAAATCAGACCAGAGGTCGAAAGCTCTGATCTGATTTTAGTGATTTCAATTGATTATCGGTTTTTAAGGTCGGTACAGAAAGAAAACGATCAGTTGGATTGAGCAATTTTTTCGATTTCATCGCGAAGCTTTGCAGCTTCTTCGTATTTCTCATCCTGAATAGCTTTTTTCAGCCGTTTCTGCAGAGCTTCCAGTGGGGAGAGGTTTTTTTCATCTTCCTCTTCTTCCTCAGAAGAATCCTGATCAAACTCTGAAACTTCATCGGTCTCCTGTTCTTCTGGTATGATTATGCCAGCTTCATCCATTACCTTTTCTGCGACATAAATTGGTGCATCAAGCCGCAGGGCTAAAGCGATTGCATCACTGGGTCTGGAATCTATTTCTATTTTTTTACCATCTTTTTCCAGAATCAGTTTAGCATAAAAGGTTTCATCGATCAGATCGCAGATCTCTATGCGCAGAAGTTTGCAATCCAGACTGATGAGAACCGATTTGAAAAGGTCATGAGTAAGTGGTCTGGGAAAAGAGATGTCATTGAGCACTATAGCGATAGATTGCGCTTCAAGTTGCCCGATAGAGATAGGCAGGGTACGTTCATCTTCGGCACTACGGAGTAAAACTACGAATTCTTTTCCCATATTAACCAGAATTGTATTCACAATTTCCACATGAATCATACTAACGTATTATCCTTTTTTTTAAAGAAGTTTGCTGAGAGGATCAGAGCAGTTTTTCCCCATCTGGAAAATTAACGCACCTCTTTCTGATCCGATATCTTAATACGCACAAAATGGTTGCTTATTTTCTTCCGGATCCTGGAAATTTCAAGGACGTAGAGAGATGAAACATTGTTAAATTGGCTCTACCTCGATTGTCTGATTACGATCGGGACCTATGGAAACTATAAGTATGGGAACATTATAACAGAGTTCCTGAAGACGGGAAATGTATCTGCTGGCCTCAGAGGGCAGATCTTTTATCGTTTTACATTCTGAGATATCGCATTTCCACCCTTTAACCGTTTCATATATGGGTACTGCTTTTTCCAGAATTTGAGTATCCGATGGGAACTGTTCAACTTTTTTTCCATCGATTTCATAGTGAGTACAGATCTGGATCTCATCCATATTGTTGAGAACATCGAGTTTGGTAAAGGCAAAGCGGGTAAGGCCATTAAGCTGGACAGCTTTTCTGACCATAACGCTGTCAAACCATCCGCAGCGGCGGGGCCGTCCGGTGGTAGCGCCAAATTCACCACCGTCTTTGCGAAGCATCTCACCTAAAGAGTCATTCAGTTCTGTAGGGAAGGGGCCGTTTCCAACACGGGTGGTATAGACTTTTACTATTCCTATCACATGGTCGATCATCGAAGGACCCACACCGCAGCCAGGACATGCATATCCGGCAAGAGTATTGGAAGAAGTAACAAATGGATAGGTACCGTGATCAATATCCAGAAATGTTCCCTGTGCTCCTTCATACAGGATACTTTTACCCTTTCTTGCTGCCTCGTAAATATAGCAGGCTGTATCATTAATAAACGGAATCATTCGTTCTCTTATAAGGCGATACTGATCAAGGATTTTTTCCTCATTCAGATCAAATGGCGATTGGTAAACTGTGTTAATCAGGCGTTTTTTAAATTCAAAACAAGCTTTGAATTTTTTTACAAAGCTATTCCAGTCTTTAAGATCTCCTACTCTGATACCGGTTCTGGATGTCTTATCGGAATAGGCAGGCCCAATGCCTCTGCCGGTGGTACCGATCTTTCCCTGTCCCATGCATGATTCAGAGGCGTTATCCTGAGCCTTATGAAATGGCAGAACCAGATGTGCCAAATCAGAGACAAACAGTCGCCCTTCAACAGAGATATTGTAGCTTTTGAGCTCATCAACTTCCTTTAAAAACTGCTCACAGTCGAAAACAACACCGTTTCCTACAATGCAGACTTTATCGGGATACATAATCCCCGAGGGGACAAGATGAAATATGAACTTCTGGCCATTTGCTATAACTGTATGCCCGGCGTTTGCTCCTCCCTGAAAACGGATGATCAGGTCAGATTTTTGGGTGAGATAGTCGATTACTTTTGCTTTGCCTTCATCGCCCCATTGTGTACCTACAATAACTGCATTGGCCATTCTTAAAATCCTGTTATCTTTTGAAAAAGGTTAAATAACGTTTCCGGTCACCCGAAATTTTTATGCACAAATCTTATAAATTAGTTATAGGAAGGTACTCTGGTCAAATCGCTTCTTTATATTATTTTAGGGCACTAAGATGAAGCGGCCCTCTCCGATTCAGCTTTCTGAAACCTTGATCTCTTGTACAATTTTCCAGGAATTCTATGATCAATCCACAAAATCCGCTTATTATTCAGAGCAACAGCACTATTTTACTGGAAGTTAACAATCCTCTTTTTACCGAAGCCAGAAACGCCATAAGTCTTTTTGCGCATCTGGACAAGAGTCCTGAGTACATTCACACCTATTCGATAACTCCCTTATCGTTATGGAATGCAGCTTCTTTGGGAATAACACCGGAGCTGGTGGTGGATCGGCTGGCTCAGTTTTCCAAATACCCGGTCCCCACCAATGTTATTGATGATATAAAAGAATTGATGGGGCGTTTTGGCAAACTTATCCTGGAGAGTGCGCCTGAAGGGTTGGTGTTGCGTTCGACAGATGCTGTGCTGCTGCATCACCTGATGCTTCATCCCAAGCTTAAAGGCATGGTTATCAGGCAGTTAGATCCTGGCCGGGTCCTAATCTCCTCAGAAAATCGCGGATATATAAAGCAGGTTTTGATTGGGATAGGTTTTCCTGCACATGATCTGGCTGGCTATGTTGATGGAGAGCCGTTCAGTATACATTTACGGCAGAAGACCCGTTCGGGGATGGATTTTTCGATAAGGGAGTATCAGAAGCAGGCATCAGAGAGTTTCATGGGAAGTCCCGATTCTCCGGGAGGCAGCGGTGTTATAGTGCTGCCTTGCGGTGCAGGTAAAACGATTGTCGGGATATATGCCATGTCTTTATTGCAAAGAAGAACGCTTATTCTGGTTACTAATATCACTGCAGCACACCAGTGGAAACGTGAAATACTGGACAAAACGGATATATCTGAAGACGATATCGGGGAGTACAGCGGTGAATTGAAACAGATAAAACCTGTGACACTGGCAACCTATCAGATACTGACTTACCGCAAAAAGAAAACTGATCCGTTTATTCATTACGAAATCTTTAACAAAGAAAACTGGGGACTGGTGATTTACGATGAGGTGCATCTGCTGCCTGCCCCGGTATTCAAGTTTACAGCCGATCTTCAGGCAAGGAGGCGGCTGGGACTGACGGCCACTCTTATACGTGAAGATGGCCATGAAGAGGATGTTTTCACCCTTATAGGACCAAAAAAGTATGATGTTCCATGGAAGGATCTCGAACGTCAGGGCTGGATTGCTACAGCCAGATGCATTGAGATAAGAGTGGATCTTCCGGCTGCCGAAAAGATGCATTACCTTTCTCTAACTCCCAAAAAGCAGATCCGTTTGGCTTATGAGAATCCTTTAAAGCTGCAGGTGGTCAGGGAAATCCTGCAGAAACACTCCGGTGAACAGGTTCTTATTATAGGGCAGTATTTGTCACAATTGGAACAGTTCTCCAATGAATTCAATGTTCCTATCATTACAGGTGCAACACCAAACAAGGTCCGGGACCGGCTTTACAACGAATTCAGGGAAGGGGAGATAAAGATCCTGGTTTTATCAAAAGTGGGTAACTTTGCTATCGATCTTCCCGATGCAAATGTGGCGATACAGATTTCCGGTTCCTTTGGCTCCCGTCAGGAGGAGGCGCAGCGGTTGGGAAGAATACTCAGGCCCAAAAAAAAGGGAGAGCAGGCAATCTTTTATTCTGTGGTTACAAGGGAGTCCAAAGAAGTTGATTTCGCTATGAAAAGACAGCTTTTTCTTACCGAGCAGGGTTACTCCTACGAAATAGAGTATCGGGAGTTCTGAGTTTACCTGATAAAATCTTATCATGGCATATATGTAGCAGTTATGATTATTTTAAGCTTTATGAGGTATTGCTTTGGTGATAATGATATACTATATCCTGTTTTAATTAGTGGGCAGGAGAGATCTTAATGGTGACAAGGTCAAAAAACTTTGAGTCCGATAATCACAAGAGTGGTGAGGGGATTCGATCTTAAAACATCTGTTTCAGGTTTGATGTAATCTGCTAAAATCAGAGGAGGGGTGTTATGCTGGAATTGTTTAAGAAAAGCATTTATGCAACCGTTGGTCTGGCAGTTTTAACTCGTGAGAAAGTTGAGGAACTTGGTAAGAGGTTGGCTTCCGAGGCGAAGATGTCTGAGGCTGAGGGCAAAGAGTTCATTAATGAATTATTGAAAAAATCGGATGAAACAAAGGAAGCGATCGAGAAAATGGTTAATCAAAGGGTTGAGACGACTTTGAAGAAGCTCAGGATCCCCACCAGAACAGAATTTTCGGATCTGGAGAGCAGAATCTGTAAACTTGAGTTGAATGTTTTCAGACAGGAAGGAAAGTGATAGATAACTGGAGGCCCAAAAGCGGCTTTTACCGTCATATCGGAAGATATGGTGAAATAGTTTCGGTGCTGGTCAAGTATGGTTTTGGTGATCTTATTTCCAGGCTCAATATTGAGCGTTATGTAAGTGCTGGCAAACGTATCTTAAGGGTTGGGCAACAAAAGAAGCTTTCCAAAATTTCAAGGTGGGACCGGATACGGATGGCGCTGGAGGAGTTGGGTCCCACTTTCATTAAATTGGGACAGTTTGCCAGTAACCGTCCTGATATTCTGCCTTCTGAGCTTATCGATTCTTTAGAAAAACTTCAGGATTCAGTTGCGCCTTTTCCCAGCCATGATGCACACCAGATTATTATGGATGAGCTGGGAGCTCCAGTTGAGCAGATTTTTGAACATTTCGAGGAGCTTCCTTTTGCTTCTGCCTCTATGGCACAGGTTTACCAGGCGGTGCTCAAAGGGGGGCAGAGAGTAGCAGTAAAGGTTCAGCGGCCAAAGATAAGAGAGATAATCAGAGCAGACCTGGAGATAATGTATCATCTTGCTTTTCTTATTGAGAAGCATATTCAGGGAATGGAGCAGCTCAATTTAAGGCAGTTGGTTAATGAGTTTTCAAGTGCCATAAACAAGGAGCTTGATTTTAATTTAGAAGCTCTTCATGCGGAGCAGTTTGCCAGGAATTTTAAAGGTGATTCGCGGGTTTACATTCCTCAGGTTTTTCTCCATCTAACCGGCAGACGGGTGATTACCACCGAGTTTATCGATGGAATAAAAATAAGCAATATCAATGAACTGATCAAAGCCGGAATTGACCCCAAAGAGATTGCCAGTTCCGGAGCATCGGTTGTGTTGAAGCAGATTTTTGAGTTTGGTTTTTTTCATGCAGATCCGCATGCAGGTAATTTACTGATAAAGAGGGACAAATCGATCTGTTTTCTTGATTTGGGAATGACTGGTATTCTCAGTCCTACTTCCAGGGAGCGACTCAGCTCGATTATTCTGGGAATAGCAACCAGGGATTCCCAGAGGATAGTCAAGACTCTTTATGATATGTCTTCAGAGCGGGTTGAACGTAAGGAGGAGCTTGAGTATGAGATTTCTGAACTTATCCAGGAGTATGCATCCCGTTCGCTTCGAATGATTAATATAGGTGAAGTGCTTAACAAATTATCGCGTCTGCTGATTGTTTATCGCTTAAAAATGATTCCCGGTTTTTATCTGCTGGTCAAGGCCATGGCCACCATGGAGGGAATCGGTTACAAGCTGGATCCTGATTTTAATATGATTGAGCATGTGGAACCTTTTGTCAAAAAGATGGTGGCTGATCAGTTCAGTTTCAGGCATATGGCTAAAGAAGGGGCAGACACTGTACAGGATTTTTTCTTTCTGATGCGAGATTTACCATCTGAAGCCAGGGATATTATTCAGCTGATTAAAGCAGGAAGGGTAAGGATTGAGTTTGAGCATAAGGGGTTGGAGCCGGTACTTAAAAAATTAAGCCAGACTATTAACAGGCTGGTTTTTGGGGTAGTGCTTGCTTCACTGGTAATCGGCTCTTCTGTGGTTATTCTCTCCAATATTCCTCCCAAACTCTATGGGGTTCCGCTTATTGGAATAGCAGGTTTTCTGACTGCTGCGTTTATGGGTTTTGGCCTGTTGCTTTCGATAATCCGGAATGAAAAAAGGTGATAATCGCTTAAGGAGAATGGCAATAGTTTTCATAAGCCTGTAGAGTAAAATTAAGATGAGGAGAAAGCCGTAATTAAAACTTACTTGGCCTTAACCATGAATTTTTCTTATTTTACATAAATTATTTATTTCGAATAGTTTATTCGAATTATAACAGAATGGACTTCTAAGATTTGAATTTTTTTAATTTTGTTCACCAAAGCATCTTTGATTCTTCTTTTTATAAAGAGGTTGCGGCTTTCCCCAGAAAGACTGTAGTGTTTTATTTTGTAAAGCTGTTGTTTTTTACGGTTCTGCTCACAGGACTTGCTCATACCTATTATCTGCTTCATCCGCAGCGGGGAATTTCCTTAAAGATAGAGCAGCTTTTTTCTGGTATGGAAATTGTTGATGGGGTCTTGCATCCAAATCGTGCAACCCCTTATTTTCCACCATCTTATCTGATGAATCCGGTCCTGGATCAGTTTGCCGGGAACGCACAGGTTTTAAATAACGGCGTTGATTCTCTGCTGGCGGTTGATACATCAGAAAACAGTACCTTGCCCCGAAGCATTCCTTATTTGTTAAAAAAAGAGGGGGTTGAGTTAAGGTACAATAACATGGTATTCACCATCCCTTACAAAGAGCTGCTTAAGGGCATTAAACATTTCCGTTTTACTTCTGAGGAGATCCGGCAGTTTCTGGGGCATAATATGGAGTTCGTTTTGACATCCTGTTTAACCGTAAGTTTTTTCAGCAATTTTTTTCTGTTGATTTTCAGTATTTTTTTCCTGGGAACTGCGGCATTTATATTCAGAGTCGAGGGGAGTAAAAAGTATCTCTTTTACATACGTAACGCCTGTTTTGCGGTTACTCCTATTGCGGTAGGGACAATTTTAATAGGGCTCTCTGGAGTGAAGTTAGCCTGGACATGGCATGTTCTTATCTTTATTTCCACCATTGTAATGTTCAGGGCGGTTACTGCTTCAACAAAACCGGTTAATGATAGTAAGGAATTTTAATGTTATTATTAATCTGTGGACTTGTTAATTGGACCCATAAAGAGGCATTATGATATTGAATATTGAGCAGAAAAAAGGAGATCAGAATCAACTGGATGGACGCATTACCGTTTATGCCATCATTGAGACTGATACAGCAGACATTTTGAATATGAAGCACCCGATAGCCTCCATGGTTCACAATGGGTTGCTTGTGGCACAGGGAAATTTCAAAGAACAGAGCAGTTTAAAGGACTTTTTGAAATCCGAGATGGGAATTTCCCTGGATGAAGATCTGGGGGAGGGATTAGCTCAGTTGCTGGAAAAGATGAATGGACTGGAATCGGCACTTGATCCCCAGAAATTAAAGGAGCATCTGGAAAGTATGGGGGAGGAGTTTATTCCTACACCCGCAAAAATAGTCCCCTTTCACTCTTCGGAGGAGATTTTGATGCAGGAAGGGGACATTTTTTTTATAGGAACCTTCAAAAATGTGGGGAACGCGGTTTTGGGGGTAAATGCTTTGCCTATCTTATACCAGGCGCGTTATCGGGAGCAGGAAGCTAATAAAATACGTAATGAAATAGAGTTACTTATTTCTCAGATTGAACGTAATGACAGTACCGTCACCGCTTCGGTAATGACTCCGGGTGTCGATGTAGAACAGAAACTGTTGAAAGAGTTTATTCCTAACATGCTTTATTGTCTTAAGGAGCCTGCCCAGTTCAAGCAGGCAGAAGATCTGTTTCGTAATTTCATGAAGGGATATCGTTTCAAGGAGGATGTTGACACCATTGTTACACTGATAGGTTCCAAGGAGCAGCTTAGTCCTCAGGATTACAGGCTCCTTGAATTGTATGCCAAGAAAATCGCTGCTGTAAAAAAAGAGGATTTCAGCGCGGCAGAAGTATATTCTAAAGAAATTCAGTCATTGCTTGGTGAGTAGTGATGTTGATGAGATAATTACAACAATATTTCGGTTGAGAAGAGACCGGTGATTAAAAATCCCAACGATATAGTAGACAAGCTGACATCCGATTATCGGGGTGTTTTTCAGGAAAAGCTGATAAGTGTGGTAATGTATGGATGTGCTGTAACTCATGAATACGTACCAGGCTCATCTCCCATTAACATTTTCCTTTTAGTCACAGATTCTTCTCTGGAATATATCCATAAATGCATGGATATACACAAGTATTGGTTCCGCAGAGGGGTTACGACTCCTCTTATCATGAGCAGGGATTTTTTCTATACTTCACTTGATCTTTACCCTGTAGATTATCTTCATATTCAAAGCAATTACAGGGTGCTTTTCGGGGAAGATGTTTTCAGTACCCTGGATATCCAGAAAGAGCATCTGAGGATACAATGTGAGCGGGAACTTAAACAGCTCTCACTGAATTTGCGGGCAGAGTATTTACAGGCCGATTGTCGCAAAAAAGTCCTGAAGGATTTATTGGAAGATACTATAAACTACCTCTTTCCGTTTTTTAAGGCGCTTCTGGTGATAAACGGGAAAAAAATGCCACATTCCAGATCTGAGCTGATTTCTTCGGTGGAGGACCTTTTCGGCCTGGGGGTTTCTGTTCTTTCCGATATTTATCATGGGAAAAGAGACCTGGACAAAAGCTGTTTTAACTTCTGTTACCGTTTAACAGAAGTTATTGACCTGATTGTGGGCAAATTAAATCAGTCAAAGGGGCGTGAGCTGCAGCCTTCAGTAACATAACCGGCAGTTCTGAAAGTAATTATGCATACAGATATTTTGTTGCTCACTAAAATAATCGAATTGACACCGATAGGAATTGTGGTCATGCGCACCGATGGCACAGTCCATTACCTGAATGCATGTGCCTCACAGATGTTTAATATTTCAGCCAGCCTGCTTGAAGGCAAACCTATTAACAGTTATGTCTCCGAAACCAGTGGGGAAAGATCCTGGGAAGAGATCTTTGAACTGATGCTGAAACAGGAACTCTCAAAAACTTCTGTAATTATCCATCCGCCTGAACAAGAAGATATTATATGTGAACTGAGTTCGTTTTTTGTACCGGGAAATAAGGATTACCCGGATACACTGGCCCTTATTTTCAGAAATATCACTCAGCAGACCCGTATCGATGAGCAGATCGAGAAAAAAAATCTTGAGATGGCTAAAATGAATTCAGAACTGATAAGATCAAATGCTGAATTAAAACGGGTCTCGGAGATGAAATCCAATTTCCTCAGCATCGCATCTCATGAATTGAAAACCCCCCTGACCTCTATCAAGGGATACTCTGATATTATTATCGATAACATGAAGGAGAAAATCGACAGCGGTGTCTACAGGATGATTGAAAGCATCAACAGGGCTGCTGACCGGCTTCACAGAGTCGTCAATAACATTCTTGATGTCACCAGAATTGAACAGAAAAGACTGCGGCTCAAACCGGAAATGATTGATCTGGGGGCGGTTGCCAAAGATTGTATCGATGAACTCTCGCAATTTTCCCTTAAGCGGGGGATTACATTCGATTGTATCTTTAAAAGTAAAGATCTGCAGTTCTATGGTGACAAGATGAAAATGCAGCAGGTCTTTACCAATCTTTTCAGCAATGCCTTGAAATACTCTCCGGATGGATCGGTTGTGGAGGTATTGATAGAAAAAGAGAATGAAGAGCGGTTCCATATTGTGGTTAAGGACCATGGTATAGGGATAGACAAAAGCGAACAGAAACACATTTTTGATGCATTTTACGAAGTAGGAAGTGCCACCCGCCATAGTACTGATTTCTCCAAATTCATGGGTGGAGGAACGGGCCTGGGCCTCTCGATAGTAAAAGGTATTATTGAACGGCATGGCGGCAGGATATGGGTAGAGAGTGAAGGAGTAAAGGAAAACAGCTTTCCCGGAAGCGAATTTCATATTATCCTGCCATTAAAGGCCGAAATCAGTTGGGATGATGATGAGACAAGGTTCAATACCGCAGAAAAAGAGAATGAGAATGATGAACAGGAGTCTTCTTTACAGACGGATGTCAAGCCTACCATCCTTTTTATTGATAGTGATCGTGAAGCGGTAGAAATCGCCAGAATGGTGCTGGAAAATGCATTCGAGACGGTTGTCGCCGAATCAGGAGAAGTGGGACTATCTATGGCCTTCCAATATCGCCCCTCTCTTATTCTCATGGATTCCTATCTTCCTGGGATGGATGGGTATCGGGTATGCCGGATTCTGCGCTCTCAGGAGGAAACCCGCGATATCCCGGTGGCTTTCTTCTCAGCAGGAACCCAGAATGATGAGATTCAGAAATGCTTTTCCTGTGGGGCAGACGATTTCATTGTAAAACCATTCAGCGGAAGGGAGCTGGTTGACAAGATATGGCGGCTGCTGATGAAAAAGAAAGAAGAGGGAACATTCAAATAAATCTTTCAGCACTGCTGCACTCTGCAATTCCTGCCTGTTTCATTTAACTTTTCAGTTTAACCTCATTTTTATCCAGAGCAATAACTATTTTTTTTGTCCTGCAACTTTTTTTCCGATGGATAGCAACAATTATGACTACACCGATTCTGATTACTACTCCAATTGGCCTTACCTCTTTTCTTTGTGAAGAGGTGCAGAGATTAAAATACCCGATCAAAAAAATTGGAGCTGCCGGAGTGCTGACCGAAGGGGATTACACAGATGCAATGCGTCTCAATCTCCATCTCTTTACTGCTCACCATGTGCTCTATCTTATAAATGAGTTTTCGTGCGATAACCCTCAGGAACTTTACAAGAAAATAAATGCCATGCCATGGGAAACCATGATTTCTGCAGATGGCTATCTTTCGGTGGTCTCAAATGTGGTGCATCCCAGTATCAGGGATACCAGATTTGCAAATGTGAAAACCAAAGATGCAATCGTGGACCGGATACTGATTCGCAGGGGAAGACGTCCGGATTCGGGGCCGCTGCGAAACGGGGCAGTAATTCATGTCTATTGGAGAGGTGAGAAATGCCAGGTCTATATTGATACTTCGGGGGAACCCTTGTCAAAGCGCGGGTACCGTACCAATCCTCTCCATGCTCCTATGCAGGAGACACTGGCTGTGGCTGTGGTTAAGGCTACCCGGCTTAAACGGTCGGAGAACTTTATTAACCCCATGTGTGGAAGTGGCACATTGGCTATCGAAGCTGCTCTGCAGAGTATCAACCGGGCACCTGGATCCATACGCAAGAATTTCGGCTTTATGCATACTCTTTTTTACCGGAAAGAAGTATGGGATGAACTGTTAAAGGATGCGCTGAGCAGAGAAAGAGCTGAAATTGGCAGAATAATAGCTACCGATATCAATGCTGATGCTATTAAGGCCGCCTATAGCCACGCACGTCTGGCAGGTGTTGGAAGACATATTGATTTCAAAGCTGTCGATTTTGAGTCGACAGAGGTTCCGGATGCCCCCGGGGTGGTGGTGTTTAATCCTGAGTATGGAATCCGTATGGGTGATGAAGCGGAGCTGGTACAAACCTACAGAAGAATCGGAAGTTTTCTTAAAAAACGTTGTCAGGGATACAGAGGGTATGTTTTTACTGCCAATAAAAAGCTTGCCGGCGAGATAGGACTTAAGTCAGGACGGAAAATCGCTTTTAAAAGCGGTAAGCTGGATTGCAGGTTATATGAATATGAGCTGTACGGTGGGACTCGGGAGAGGGAGTAGAATAACGAATATCGAATTTCTAATATCGAAGTAAAGGAATTTTTTAAAATTGAAATACGAAACAGTAATAGGAATTAAAATCGAAATTTTAGATCTGTAATTATTATGGATTCTGGCTATCAACTTCCATCAACTGACAAGGAGCTGCTATCGGAGTGTGATGTAGATACATTCCGTTCTGGCGGCAAGGGGGGGCAGCATGTCAATAAGACCGAGACTGCTGTGCGGTTGTTTCACCGGCCAACCGGAACAACTGTTACCAGCAGTAAAGAAAGAAGTCAATATCTCAATAAGGTTGAAGCGTTATCAGATCTGCGGAAGAAAATCGGGAGAAAATTAAAGAAAGTTCCCACGCGTATACCAACGCAAGTACCTGAGAGTGCAAAACGAAATCGGATTGAGAAGAAGCGAAAAGTTTCCGGGAAGAAAGAGCTTCGAAGAAGAGTGCTTTCGGATGAGTGACTCCATGATTACAGCAGCTTGATTATCCGTGTGCTGTGCAGTAACTTGTATACGGATATGTATAATTTCATCCCTTGCGGGGTTATTTCCTCGATCATTCTTTGTGGGATATCAGAGTTGTAGCATTCGATATACCGATTTCTTTACTTTGATATCCCATGCTTTCTACTTCAGAATTTTACCAGTTCAAAGCTGAATGAATCATTTGTTATTTTTCCAATACCAAGCAGCCCTAGGAAGTTGTTTCCTGTCGCCCAAACCGTACCATCTTTCTTTATTATCACAGAGTGAACAGGACTGACTGAAACTGAATCAACATCGTGCATAACGGGAACAAACGATGTTTCTCTAATCGAAAGATATCCAGTACCTAATTGACCGAATTCATTGGAACCGGTACTATAGAGCGTTCCATCCCCCTTTATTATCATTGAATGATAAAGGCATCCCGAAATCGCTGATACATCTGTTTCTACCAGAGTAAAAAATGGTGTGCGCTGAAATGTTTTGTTACCAAGCTGTCCGGAGTCATTGGCTCCGGCAGTAAAAAGATTTCTATTCTTTACCATCATAGTATAGTCCACGCCTGCAATTGCAAAAGAGACACTTGTATCTATTTTAATGAAATCTGATGTGTTTTTGCACGTATCATTACCGAACTGACCATAGGAATTTTTCCCTTTTGCATAAAGATCTCCACCTTTCATGATCAGGTAATGGCTAAGGCTGCCATGAAAGCTGGTCACACTGTCTGCTAATTTCACAGTAGAATTAGCCTTGGTAAGATTATGAGTAAAAAGAGAATTAGATTTTGTCAAATACATTATTATAGGTCCGGGTCGATTTTCAGGTATAGATTGAACTGCATATATTGATGCAACATCAGAAGCTATTAATTCAGTGGAACCATATCTTTTAGAGTAAAGATTGCCATGCTTAGTCAGAAAAAAACAACAGTATTCACCAGCAGAAACCATCGAGACATCCGACATGATAAAAACTGGAGTATGAATACGCCATATAGTGTCATCACTTAATAGCTTAACGACATTGGAACCACATCCCCAGGCTGTATTATCTGACATAAGGATCAATGTATTAGATTCGCTTGCACTGACCGATATAGCATAAATCACCTTTAAAACCGCTGAATTGCTTGTGGCACATCCTTCCGCATTACATGCAATGCAGGTGTAAGAGGCACTGTCGTTTCGGGTAACAGTGTCTATGACAAGGCTGTCGGATGTAGCACCTGTTATTTCAATCCCATTTTTTTTCCATTGATATGAGAGACCACTGCCAGAAACCTGAACCGTCAGGATAACACTGTTGCCGGCTCTCACCGTAGTATCTTTCGGATGTGTGATGATTGCCGGAGGGACTAACTTCCATTGTGCATAGAGAGTAATATCAGATGTAATGAAAGAGATGCTGTCACCAGGAGCTAAACTGGTGCCACTTCCATCATGTGCTGTATTCCATCCATTAAACAGATAATATTTCTTTTTCAGGTTTAATGAGTTATCTTGGACAATGACCTTCGCACCATATTCATAAATAGCAGAATCCGGTACACTTCCGGAATCATTGCCATTTCCGTCATATTTAACATATACATTCTTCTTCCATTGCGCATACAACGTAATCCTTGCTGCATTTTTTTTCAGAGTATCACCAGGCAAAAAAGTATCTCCAGTTCCGTTTTTCATGGTGTTCCATCCTTTGAAAGAAAAACCGGTTTTCATCAGGTTATCCGGCTTTGAAGCGATATAAATAACTTCATTGTATCCATATTCTTCCACAATCGGTGAACTACCATCTGTATTACCGTTCCCATCGTAAATGACAGAATATTTATTGACTTGCCATTGTGCATAAAGCCGGATAACTCCCGTATCCAGTATCAATGTGTCTCCCGGGATATAAAGTTTGCCGGTTATACTTGTACCATTCTTCTTCCATCCAGCAAAAGAGAAGCCTTCTTTCACCAGGTTTCCTGTGTTCCCCATGACAACTGCAACATCTTTTTTGTTATAATGACGCAAGTCTACAGGAACATTTCCTGCTTCAGCACCGTTTGCATCATAGATTACAGAGAACAACGAGTCATCATCTGTGAGAAGAATGCGATGAATCTTTTGACCGCATATAAATCCGTGGGAAACGCTATCTATAGAGACAGTGAGAAATTTATTCTTTTCAATTATACTGTCATCAATGATACTAAGAGTGCAAAGGCCGAAGGTATCACCTGGAGTAATTCTGGCCAGATAAACCGATGATTTAAAATCAGTAGTTGTCTCAGAATCGCCAGTCAAAGAACACCATACCGTTATCTCATTTACAGCCGGTCTGGCAACCTGCAATTTAATAAAATGTGGAAATGCTGCTTTGGAAGCAGTGGAGAAAGAATCTGCGAAAAATATCCTGTGGGCATAATGAACAGTATCTATTCCATAAATCACTTCTGATGGAATGGAAACACCGAAATAGTTAACTGAAGAGACCCGGTACATTTTTGCTTTTTTTGCCAGATCAATATAAGATGTACCTGGTAGAGCTATTGTGTCCCATGTACTATCCATATCAGGATCCCTAAGGTAAAGAACATAGCTGTCCGCAAGAGAATCCCTGTCCCAGGTGATCCTTACAATGCTGTCTGTGCGTCTGTTTATTTTCAGATTGTCCGGTGGAAGCAGCAGTTCATTATCGGCGATAACAGTAATAAACACCGAGTCTTTGGCAATAACGGAAGTCATTCCGTTAACAACCGCAATCAGTGTTATAGGTATCCTTTTTCCAATATCATTTTCATTCGGTGTCCAGATAAGCAATGAATCTGTGGTTATCTGAGGAATCATTGTTACCTGCTGCCATGGATAGCGGTTATTAACTGATACTTTAAGAGTGCATGGAAGACCTGGTGAAGCATATAACCGGAATGGAACCATTTTAACAGCGAGTAGTTCGTTCACCAAAAGAACAGCAGTATCTGAGGTGACTTCAAGGTTATTTTTCAGTCCTGTAACAATCAATAAGGTTGTGCATGGTGAAGTAATGGTAAACATAATAGACAGGTATTCGGATAAATCAGTTCGTGACAGGCTTCCGGAAAAACCATTTCCTGTGCAATAGGAAATAGAATCCAGTTCATCAGGAGTGTGCACTGAGACCAGAAAACCTATATCATGATCAACATAACCGGTAATAGTATCCTTTTTGATGCCGTATTCTGACAAGATTTGAATGCCGGGTATTTTTGGATCTGCAGGATTGTTTTCTAAATCTGTACAGAAAAAGAATGAACTGGAAAAAAGAGTGAATAAAAACACAAACAGAATGTGCTTCATAAATATCTCCTTTTTTTCTGAAAAGAAAATAAAGAGAAAAAGTTTGTGGTTTAAACAGCTATGGGTCGCTAAGGTAAAATAAATTTTGAAATAATCTATATTAAAAAAAATGAATACAACTGTTTTTTTCACTGCCAGTCCTGAAAAGATTGTTTATTCCACCAGATCGCTTGCCTGCATTTCGAATGTCCCTTATACTTAGTTCATTTTGAATATCCTCTCTTTTAATAAATTCAAACGGATGTGAGAGTTCTTTTCCAATTAATGTTTCAGCTATGTATTGTGTAAACGGATGTTATAAGAGAAAAAGTTGGAAAAGACTTCTCCTCGAAGACTCGTTGAAGTGACTTCACGAGGGCTCCTCGAAGTGACAGCCTTAAGGCTAAATTAACAAAATGGCTTATCCCAGATCCCCCACTAATAGCGACAGCACCACCCAAACAATTACCAGCACCGTTGCCATAATTCCTCCAACTGCCCACAATGGCACAGTCTCATCACTTTTTACTCCCAAAGATCTTCCGAAAAAATTTCTCCGGATTGCATGCGGAGAAAGAGAATCGAATGCCGCTTCGCGTTTGACCAGTATCGATGCCAGTCGCTTAATTATCACTTCTCTTTGCTGTGGATCTTTCATAAGATACCTGCCCTGAAATCCTAAACAAAGACACAAATAATAAATCTCCAGTATGCTTCTGTTTTCATCAGGTGATTGCATCAGTTGATCCAGTTTACGGTAGAACTCTTC
>CAYPMS010000035.1:0-31784 GCA_964411655.1 uncultured Fibrobacter sp. | reverse complement strand
CCCCACCCTCCCCTATAATCCGGAATCTGGCAATCAGCCTTTATGAATAAATTAAGATTCAACATAAGATTAACACAATTAATAAAAAAAATTACCCGAATTTTAATTGAAAACTGGAATTTTCCTGTTCAGATGATCTATTTTCTTTCCATCTTTTTTAAATACCGGTAAATTACCTCATCTTAAAATGGAGTGTTTTATGTTGAAATTAACCCGATTCACCTCAGCCGTACTCATTATGTCAGCGTACACTGTTTTTGCTGGACCTAAAATGGAAATCGAACCCCAAACTTTTAACAGCCCAGACATAATAGCAGGAACCACCACTAAAGTCAATGCTGTGTTTACCGTGAAAAATACAGGCGATGCCCCCCTTAAGCTCACCACCGTTAGACCATCATGTGGCTGCACTGTAGTAAAATTCGATTCAACCGTCCAACCTGGCAAATCTACTAAAATTGAATCTGTTGTAAACATTCCAGGGTATCGTAATGGCAATTATAATAAGCAGATCACCGTAAAATCCAATGCAGACGATTCCACTACCCGCCTGCTCATTAAATTTTCAATCATCCCAGCCGTTGACATCTCCGATAAAGCAGTTGATTTTGACAGCTCATCGGTCGGAAAACCCAAATCGATTACACTTTTCTCTAAAAAAGAGGACCTTAAGGTCAATTCCGTACAATATGTCGCAGATACCATGGACATACCAATGAAATTTAACTGGACAAAAACCGATTCTGTAAACGACCAGGGGATGAGAATCTTTAAACTCGATCTCTTCCTTCCATCCAAAGTCCAAAAAGGTACTGGCAAAATCAATATTGCACTGAATCATGAGAATCAAAAAGAAATATCGATTACCGGCAATATCCACTAATTTATTAAAACAGAAGAGGAAGCCCGCATGTGGTTTCCTCTCTAAGCTTTTCTCCCCAACGAACACTTCTCCTTACAAAGGATCTTCTAAACCAGCCTTTAATAATATATTTTCAATTGTTATTATTATCATAAAATGGCAGTTTATACAAACCATAATTTTAATCCTCACAGTTATATGTGTTGAAATTTGCAGATGTTGTTCAATCAAAAAGTAAGATATCGGGAAAAGGTATGTAAATGGAATCTCTCAATCTCACCGCCAGCAATCTGCTGCTGGCTTTCTCCCTGACCCTGTTTGCCGGACTGGCTACCGGTATAGGAAGTACAATCGCATTTCTTACCAAACACACCAACACCAGATTCCTGGCAATTGCACTGGGATTTTCCGCAGGAGTTATGATCTATGTTTCCTTCATCGAGATTTTTTTCAAAGCCAGAATATCGCTGGTCTCTGTGCTGGGTGAAAAATTAGGCACCATAGCCGCCACCTGCGCCTTTTTTGGAGGGATTTTTTTAATCGCTATTATAGATAAACTGGTACCGAGTTTTGAGAACCCTCACGAGATGCATAAAGTTGAAGAACTTGAAAAAGTTCCATCTGAATCCTCCAGAATAACATCAGGACTCCTGCGAACCGGTACCTTCACTGCCCTCGCTATCGCCATTCATAATTTCCCGGAAGGACTGGCCACTTTCACCGGCGCCCTCACCGACCCTGCACTGGGTATTTCCGTTGCGGTCGCCATTGCTATACATAATATTCCCGAAGGAATCGCAGTATCAGTACCGGTCTATTATGCCACAAAAAGCCGCAAACGAGCTTTCTTCTACTCCTTTATCTCCGGACTCTCAGAACCGCTTGGAGCATTGATTGGATATCTTATCCTCAGAAACTTTTTTTCGGAGTTCATGTTTGGAATCTTATTCGCCAGCGTTTCCGGAATAATGGTTTTTATTTCGCTTGATGAGCTTCTTCCATCGGCACAGAAATATGGTGAACACCATCTTTCTATTTATGGTCTGATTTCCGGTATGGTGGTAATGGCAATCAGTCTGCTGCTTTTTATCTGATATTCTTTCCCCGGCACAATATTTGAACTTCTACAGATAATTCAGACCTAAATCGGACGATATATTGACAAAAAAAAATTTTGAGGCGTTTAATACAGTAAATTAAAGGTGAAAAAACTATAACGACTGAAAAAAACAAACACTCAATGGGTGAAAAAATTAATTAAGATAGGTTCTGACAGAAACGATTGCAAGATTAACGGTGTTGAAATTACATATGACACACTCTCCAACCGTGACGGTTAAGTTTTATCCTAAATTCCGCAGTTGAGGTGGATGCAGATGCATAAGATATTGAGATGATAAGCCTTGAACGCGGTGCAGGCCTTATCGACACGGTGATAAGGTCAAACCGCGTGAATGGCTTAGCGCTCACTATGTTATGCATATGCGCCGCGTTCAACTGCGGATTTTAGGTTTATGCTCCGATATCTTGATAATATCGGTATTTATTCGAAGATAGAAGAAAAATTTGGCTATTTGGGGACGTCCCCGACATACTGTGACATCGCTGGTGTCAGCGAGTAATTGTCCCGCCAGTGACCATATCTGTCCTTATATATGATACATGCAGGAGCACACTTCCCCACGATCACTTTAGGACATATGACTCGCCTTCTTTTTCAATTCAGAAAGTAAGTTGAGTGCGTCAAGAGGTGTCAGTCCATCGATATCAAGATTCTGAAGCTGCTGAAGTATTTCGGAATGTAAAGAATCCATAACGTTAAGCTGTACTCCGGAAAAAAGATCGGTCTGATCTTTGTTTTCCGAATTGGCACTATGCTTTCTGGCAAGGATTGGCTTATGATCTGGAGTAAGCTCCATGTTTTCCAGATTAGTCAAAATCTCTCTGGCCCGAACAATAACTTTCCTGGGAACACCGGCCAGCCTGGCCACCTGTATACCATAAGAATGATCACAGCTTCCGCTTTCAATCTTCCTTAAGAAAATAATCTGATCGTTCCATTCCCTGACCTTGATATGAAGATTTCTAAACCGCGGATACATCAGTGCCATCTCCGCAAGTTCATGATAGTGGGTAGCAAATAAAGTCCTGCCTCTTTTTCCATTAGCCTCATGCAGATATTCTGCAACTGCCCAGGCAATACTAATCCCATCGAAAGTGGATGTGCCTCTTCCAACTTCGTCAAGCAAGATCAGGCTGTTATCAGTAGCATTATTTAAGATATTGGCCACCTCGATCATCTCGACCAGAAATGTACTCTGTCCTCTGGCCAATCGATCCGATGCTCCCACCCTGGTAAAGAACTTATCTACAATACCTATCTGCGCGAAACTTGCCGGTACAAAAGAGCCTATCTGAGCCATTATTGCAATAAGTGCATTCTGCCGCAAGTAAGTCGATTTTCCAGCCATATTTGGGCCGGTAATCAGTAAAATCTGAGATTCGTTTTTAATAAGTTCAGTATCGTTAGGGATAAACTGCTCGGCTGTATTCATTCTTTCGACTACCGGATGTCTCCCATCCCTGATGACCAGATCACCGGATTCGGTCAGAATCGGGCGGCAATACTGGTATTCGGCTGCAATCTTACCCAAAGAGATAAATACATCCAGAGTCGCAACAGCATCTGCTGCTTTTTGAATTCGCACGCATTCAGCAGCGATTTCTCTTCGTAGATTGACAAAAATCTGATATTCCAGATCCGAAAGCCGTTCGTCTGCTCCAAGTACTTTGGCTTCCATTTCCTTTAACTCAGGTGTAATGAAACGCTCACCGTTTACCAGAGTCTGTTTTCTGATAAAGTAATCGGGAACAGAGTCGATATTGGCTTTGGAGACTTCGATATAATAACCGAAAACCTTGTTAAAACCGACTTTAAGCGAGGAAATACCGGTTTTTTCCCGTTCACTTTCCTGAAGTTTTGCAATCCACTGCTTGCCGTTTCTTGAAAGATCGATTATCTCATCCAATTCTTTGGAAACACCGCTTTTTATCATTCCACCTTCTCTAATAGAAAGTGGTGGATTTTCCACAATAGTCGATTCGATTTTCAACTGTAGCGAATCAAACCCTTCCAGGGCACTAAGAAGCTTCTTTATGGGTTGGACAGATGCTCCACTCAAAACCTTAATAATTTTGGGGAAAACTGAGAAGGAATTTTTCAATGCGATTAAATCGCGGGCATTTGCACGTTCGAAACTGATTCTGCTTATCAGTCTTTCTATATCGGCGATTCTTTTTAGAAGCAGCTCTGCCTCTGCCCTGCAGAAAGCATCTTTCTTGAAATACTCGACACAATTAAGTCTATCGGTAATGGCCTCAATATTTTTCAGAGGATGAGTTATCCAGCGCTTAAGTAAACGGGCACCCATCGCTGTACCGGTCTTATCCAATACAGAAATTAAAGTTCCCCCATTATCTTCACTCTGCATTGGCTTGAGAAGTTCCAGATTTCGTATCGTAGATGGATCCAGTTCAGCAAATTCAGAATGATTAAATGGAGAAATGGATGTTATATGCTGCAGGTCGTTTTTCTTTTGTTCTTTAAGGTAAAGAAGCAATGCCCCTGCTGCGCATACACCTGTCCTGAATCCCTCAAAACCCAATCCCTGAATAGATACAATATTGAAATGATTTTTTATGGCATCGCAAGCATTATCATAAGAAAATTTCCATCCATCAAACCTGGAAATGACCACCAATCTGAAGCTGTCAGATAACAGAGTCTGTAATGGGTGATTCTGAATATCTGCCAGAAGAATTTCGCTGGGATCTATCCTTACTATCTCTTTTTCGACTTCAGAAGACAGGACCTCTTCCACCTGAAACAAACCAGTTGACAGGTCACAAACTGCTATCCCCACTTTGTCATCTTCACAGTGAAGAGAAACAATAAAATTATTGGCTTTTTCCTCGATAAAACTGTCATCAGTTGCTGTTCCGGCAGTAATAACTTCGATGATATCGCGTTTGACTATTCCTTTGGCCAGTTTGGGATCTTCGGTCTGCTCGCAGATAGCTATTTTGTAGCCGGCTTTTACCAGTCTATTCGCATAACGTTCAAGAGCATGGAAAGGGAAACCTGCCAGAGGGGTATTCTCCGCTCCCCCATGATTGCGGCTGGTCAAGGTCAATCCTAAAACTTTTGAGGCGATTTTTGCATCCTCATTAAACATTTCATAGAAATCACCCATTCTGTACAGAAGTACAGTATCGGGATTTCGGGATTTTATCTCATTGTACTGTCGCATCATAGGAGTGGCAGCATCGTTGCGCACTGCCAGTTCCCTGCTCTTTTCTGTCTGAGTAGACTGATCCATGGCTTACTCTTCTGGCTCCTCTTTTTTCTTCTTACGGATTTTGGAAAAAAAGCCTTTTTTCTGCTGTACAGAGACTTCATTTTCATCATTAGAAATGGTTTTTTCAGGAAGAAAAACCTCCAGAGTTTCCTCTTCCTCTACAGATTTGGTTTTCTCCACTTCAGAATCGGCAGTGTCTCTTGAATCTCTAATCTCATTTTCTCCTGTGTCCTCTGTTGTTTGAGGACTCTCAGCTATTTCTTCTGCAAATTGTTCTTTATGATCTACTGCAATCTCGGCAGTCTCAAACTCAACCATGTCCAGATCTGAGGTAGAGTTTACCCGTTTTTCATCCGTTTTTTTTTCGGCTGACGATGACTCTGAATCACAATTATCACTTAGACTGTCGCCAGATTGATCTGAGTTATGTTCCACTGAAGCTTCAGCTTCCAATGTATCCACGAAATCATGTATCTCAAAAACCGCAGTCGGTTCAGGGGCGACAGTGGTCTTTTCATCTGAAAAATCCTGTTTCTCAGCTTTTTCCTCTGTGTCATCTTCGTTTACAAAATCATGTATTTCAAAGACAGCAGTTGGTTCAGGCGCAACCTGGTTTTTTTCTGTTTGAGCAAGAGGCTCAGAGTCTGGCTGCTTTTCAGTTTCATCTGTCCTGGTAACAGCAGTTGTTTCCGTCGCTTGAGTATCTTCGTTTTGAATTTCCTGCTGCTCAGTTCCTGTTGTCTGATTTTCTGTGTCGATGTCCTCTTCTTGTTCTATACCGCCACTGAGCTCTTCAAAAGAAAGATCTTCAATTTTTTCCCGTGCGATGGCTTCAAATTCTTCTATTCTAGGAAGATCTTCTATTTTGTTAAGTCCGAAATATTTTAGAAATTCCTGGGTTGTACTGTATTGAAGAGGTTTACCGGGCTTATCACTTCTTCCGGAAATGGTAATCAGTTTCTTTTCCAGCAGAGTTTTCATGGCACCATCAGATACAACCCCCCTTACCGCCTCAATTTCCGCTTTACTTATCGGTTGTTTGTAGGCTATGATGGCCAGACATTCCAAAGCCTGAATAGAGAGTTTTTTAGCAGCCTTTTCCTTAAAGATCTGACGAACCCAGGGATGATAATAGGCTACAGTGCGAAACTGATAACCGCCACCGATTTCAACGATCTCGAAAGGATGACGTTCTTTCTGAAGCTGCACATTAATTTTGTCCACCATTTTTCTTATCTTGCGGGCATCAGGATTATCCGGAAGAATAGTTTTTATTCTGGCAGCAGATAAAAGCTCATCAGAGGCAAACAGCAGCGCCTCCAGAATTCTTAGTGAATCTGCTGTAAAAACAGAGGTGGATTGTTCTGATTGATCGTCCAACTGGCCTTCGACTTCCATCAAATCTTCATTTTCCACTGTTTTCATGAAAACTCCTGAATGAAATGCGCATTATAAGGGAAATAGCTTTAAACCGTATCTGTATTACTGGTCTGCTCAGTGTCATCCTTTTCAAGTCGTCTTTTCACATAGATAGTACCGAAATTGGATTCCTGACGAAAAGAAATCTCCTGCATCTTAATCAATTCCAGAACCGCCATAAAAGTCATTACCAGCATTATTTTTCGGTTATCTCCAGCAAAAAGCTCTTCAAAGGGCACCTCATCATGCTCGGATAAATAAACTAAAACATACTCGATTCGGTCGTCAAGTTTTACCGCGTCTGCCGATACTACATGGTTTAACTCTTCCGGAGCATTTGCCGCTCTGTCCAGGACTCTTTTGAAGGCAGAAAGGAGATCAAATATGCTGATATTTCCCAGATCAACCTCCTGCTGGTCTGGTATATTTTCCAGAATCTCAGCTTTTCCTCTTGGGAATGCCCCAAACTGTTCAGCCTCAAACACTTTCAGAGATGCTGCTGCTTCTTTGAATTTCTTATACTCAAGAAGCTGTTCTATAAGCTGTTCACGATTGTAAATGCCATCTTCCTGCTCTATCTGTTCATCATCGGAAGGAGGCAGAAGCTCTCTGGCTTTAAGCCTGATGAGAGTTGCAGCCATATGCAGATACTCTGAAGCAATATCAATGTTCAGATCGCGCATTAAATCCAGATACTGGATATACTGGAGCGCGACTTCTGACACCGATATATCAACTATACTGACTTCAGATTTATTAACCAGATACAAAAGCAGATCAAGAGGACCTTCAAAAAGATCCAGTCTGACTTCATATTCCTGTTGTTTTGGCGGCACTCACAGCCTCATTCAGCATTAAACGTAAATAAGAAACAGTCACTCTGAACCTTTTCGTTCAAAGTGACCTGTGGCTTACC
The DNA here is from genome assembly GCA_964411655.1 of uncultured Fibrobacter sp. Taxonomy (GTDB): domain Bacteria; phylum Fibrobacterota; class Chitinivibrionia; order Chitinivibrionales; family Chitinispirillaceae; genus JAAYPC01. The sequence goes on along the minus strand of CAYPMS010000035.1, from coordinate 24,229 downwards.
GATCAGAAAAAAAAAGCACTACTCATTCAACAGTCACGCTTTTGGCCAGATTACGAGGCTGATCAATTTCACAGCCTCTGATTGCGGCAATATGATATGCTAACAACTGCAAAGGTATAACAGAAAGAAGAGGAGTGAGCATCTGAATTGTTCTGGGAATATAGATCACATGGCGTGCATATTTTTCTATATCATGATCCCCTTCACTGGCAATAGCTATAACACTTCCTCCTCTGGCATTTACTTCCTGAATATTTGAGATAACCTTTTCATAGACACTGTCTTTTAAAGCAAGAACGACCGAAGGCATATCCTTATCGATCAAGGCTATGGGTCCATGCTTCATTTCCGCTGCAGCATATCCTTCTGCATGCACATAAGAGATTTCCTTGAGCTTAAGAGCTCCTTCCAATGCAACCGGATAGTTATACGAGCGTCCCAAATACAGAAAGTTGTTATGTTTTGCATAGATTTCTGCAATTTCACGTATAAAATTATTCTGTTTGAGTATTTCTTTGACCTGATTGGGAATCTGTGCCAAAGCCTTGGCAATTGTGACTCCATCACTGTGAGAGATTCGCCGCATTCGTCCTAAAAGCAAAGTAAGAAGAGCCAGGACTGTCAGCTGAGAGGTAAATGCTTTGGTGGAAGCGACCCCTATTTCCGGCCCTGCATGCAGATATACTCCACCGTGGGTCTCACGGGCAATACTGGACCCCACAGCGTTGCAAATGCCTAAAACTGTAGCCCCTTTATGAGCGGCTTCTCTCAGTGCTGCCAGAGTGTCAGCGGTTTCACCAGATTGGCTGATTACAAAAACCAATGTATTAGGATCAATAATAGGGTTACGGTAACGGAATTCAGAAGCGTATTCCACCTCAACAGGTATCCCTGCCATGTCTTCTATCATATATTCGCCGGCAAGAGCAGCATGCCAGCTTGTACCACAGGCCACAAAGATCAAACGTTTAATTCCACGCAGCTCCTGAAGAACCAGATTTAGCCCATCCAGTCGCGCTGTGCCATCCTCGACCAGAAGACGCCCACGCATGGCGTTCTCAATAGTTTCAGGTTGTTCAAAGATCTCCTTAAGCATGAAATGATCAAAACCACCTTTGGCCAGCGAACTGGCATCCCAGTCCAGCATTTGAATTTCGGGATTGATCTTGTGGTTATCCAGAGTAGTTGTATTAAACCCGTCCGGACTCAATTCTATAAGATTGTTGTCTTTAAGATAAATAACCTGATTGGTGTGACGCACAATGGCAGAAGCATCGGAAGCCAGCAGAAGTTCTGATTCTCCTACCCCAACTACCAGTGGCGACCCTCTTCTGGCACCCACTAAAATTCCAGGATTATCATAGGCAATTACCGCAATACCAAAAGTCCCTTCGACTTCCAATAGAGCACGTCTAACTGCTGCAGCAAGATCCCCATTGTAGTATTTACCGATTAACTGTGCCAGAACTTCTGAGTCGGTCTCAGAGCTGAACGTTACCCCTTCCCCTATCAGACGTTCCTTTATGGAGGCGTAGTTCTCTATAATTCCATTATGTACCAAAGCGATACGCTTATTATGATCCGTGTGTGGATGAGCATTCAACATGGAGGGGGCTCCGTGGGTAGCCCATCTGGTATGTGCTATACCGGTTAAAAAACCTTTCTTAACCTGATCTTTGGTTAAAAGTCTCAGATTATCTACTTTTCCTTTATCCTTATAGATGGTGAGTCCCTGACCATCCACCAGTGCAATACCAGCACTGTCATACCCTCGGTACTCCAGGGCACTAAGCCCTTCAATCAAAATAGGATAAGCATCCCTTTTCCCTATATAACCGACTATTCCACACATTTATTTCTCCTATAACGCCATTGAATGGCAATGGTTGAAGCTGATAATATAAAATTATGGTTCTTTTCACACAATTACAGATGATTTTAAGCCCATAACTTAACTGGATTGCAACTCATCTTCCATGTTGACTGCCAGAAAAACTGCATGGATGATTTTTAACCCTTAAAAGGTTCAATGATCAAAAAATAGCCATTTGAATTTCAAAGGTGCAAGAAATGGCTGATTAAATTATTGCTTAAAAAGTTCCTCCGGCAGTAAAAAGTCTAAAGCCGCTTTGGATCAGCAACCCTGTAATCACTTTTGTTAATCTTTTATGCTAAAGGTTGCAGTCTCTGGTCTCACAAGGTTGTCAAAATCCTTGTAAGATAATTTCACCAGTTCACGATGATTTCCAGCGTTGAACACAATCTGATCATAATCGCTAAGTGGTGTAGAAACATAGACTTTCAGATTGTACAGGTTTCCGAAAGGAGGCATAGCACCAGGTTCACAATCTTCAAAAATCGAAGCATATTCCGATTCATTAGCTAATTCCACATGATTTGCACCACAGATCTCCTGAATCCGCCTCAGATCAACTACATGAGAGGCTGGCAATACGGTCATGATAATTTTCCCATCTGCCTTTACCATCACCACCTTTGCCATCTGCTGTCCCGAAATATGAGTGGCTGCAGCTATTTCCTGTGCTGTATATGCAACAGAGTGAGTTATTGTCTGATACTTTATTGAGTGCTGGTCCAGATACTCTTTTAATCTTTTCAGCATGATTCCCCCTTGGCAAAACTACCCACATTAAAAAATCTGCAAGTCCTATGCCCTCTTTTTTGCCGGGGGATGGAAAGCCTGTGGGAATATCTAATATCGAATATCAAATTTCGAAGATCGGAAGATCGGATGCCGAAACAAATTCTATCAGTCGCAGAAACATGTTTAAAGCAGAACTTACGGAGAGCAGGCTGTAGAAACTTCTATTTCACCACCACCCCATTCTGCCAATTCACCTCTGTTACTGCTGGCTTTCCCCCATTAGAGTAATCAAAAAAGGATTCTGTCCCGTGCTTTTTACCTTTCCTGTAAAAAACCTGGTACACCACTCTCCCGTTCTCATCATAACCTTTCTCCAGTCCCTCCTTGACACCGGCCTTATAAAATTCCTCTTTAAGCTTTTTACCATCTGATGAGAAGGTGACTTCCATACCATTTTGAAGATCGTTTTGAAATTGCATGGATTTTTTCAGATTACCACGGGTATCCCAGTATGACTCAACCCCACTTTTTTTGCCATTTTTATACCAGGTCTCACGAATTTTTGTCCCATGCGGATCCCAAAGAGTTTCCATTCCCTGCTTTTTACCATTTTTATAAGTAACTTCAAGTTTTTTCACTCCATTTGGATACCACACGGTATAAACCCCATGATACACTGTATCAGAAGCACTGCCTTTTTGTTTTATGGAAAAACGCAGCTGCCCCTCTTCAGAGACCTGCTCTACCAGTTTCACACTGCTGCATCCCAGAAAACTAATTAAAAGTGTAACCGCCAGTTTATTTATCAACTGCTGCATTTTGACTCCTGCCCCACGCTTTATCAAAATAACTGGATTTTTTTGTGTATTATGTAAGAGAACCAGATAAGATTCAACCCAGAATCAGGTATAAGTATATATTAATCACAGAAATAAGAATAGTAATTTATTGACCGGCAACCCATGCACTCTGAATCCTCCTAAGGGGGACTTATCGACTAAAGTATACCTTCGGAAAGATTCAAAGTTAAATCCACCAAAGTTACATTATGGATCTTAAAGTCCCTTTCAGGGGCTGCAGTTTAAAAGATTTAGATGGCGGATTAGTGAGCTTCCGCTCAGTGTAACAAAAGTGAGCCATTAATTAATTGATGCATTTTATTATATTCTACATTTGTTTTTACAGTGATCTCTTTGCCATTTTTAACCCGTAATCTTTTTTAATAGATAAACCGTCACACAATGGAAAATGAACTGAAAAAACGGCTGGAAATAGTTCAGGAACGCATCTTAAAAGCCTGTGAAAAATCAGAGCGCTCTGCACAATCGGTGCGGCTGATAGCAGTCACCAAGACTCATCCGGCAGAGGTTCTGCAAAAATTAATCGACCTGGGGGTAAAGGATCTGGGGGAAAATCGTGTACAGGAGATCGAAGCAAAGGTTCCCAGGCTCAAAGGTGATTTTACAATGCACATGATCGGGCATCTTCAGACTAACAAAGTCTCCAAGGTGCTTCCGTTAGTAAAATGGATTCAATCTGTCGATAGAGAGCCTCTTATCGCTAAAATCGAGAAACAGCATCAGTCCGCAGAAAAAATCAATGCACTTCTTGAGGTAAACACTTCCGGTGAGAGTTCAAAATCCGGATGTGATCCATCACAATGCAGAGCTTTAGCAGAGAGAATCGCCGCCAGTGCAGCATTAAAGTTTTGCGGCTTAATGACTATCGGCCCTCTTGAGGGTGGAGAAGTATCGGTTCGCAGGTCATTTTCTTTATTACGGAAGCTTGGGGAGCAATGCAGCGACCTCTCCCCCAGAATCGAGTTATCAATGGGTATGAGTAACGACTTTGAATGGGCAATCCAGGAAGGTTCAACCATGGTTCGGATCGGATCGCTTATTCTTGGAGAAAGACACTGATGGAGCTGATTTTTTTTCTGTTTCGTTTATATGAGATAATAATTCTGGCCAGAGTATTAATATCCTGGATCCAGGTTGACCATTATCATCCAGTAGTAGTCTGGATTTACAGACTTACAGAACCGATTCTTAGCCCGATACGTGCTATAATTCCTTTTGAGAGAATCGGTATAGACTTGTCGCCATTAGTGGTTTTGCTTTTAATGGGAGTTATCAAGCAACTCCTGATACAATTGTTACTATACTAATCCAGGAGCAACTGAATGCAGATATCACCTTTGGATATTAGGAAAATGCCTTTTAAACGAACCTTTAATGGGTTCGATCCAGATGCCGTTCAGAATTTTCTAGATATGGTTGCAGGTGAATATGAGGCTGTTATCCGTCAGAACAGTGAATATGCCACACAGATTAAAAATCTGGAGCAGCGCCTGGAGGGTTATCTTAAAATCGAGCGCATGCTTAATGAAACGCTGATTACTGCCCAGAAAGCCACTGATGAGGCCAGAGTCAATGCACAGAAAGAAGCTGAACTGATTCTAAAGGATGCCAGTTTACGTGCAGAGCGTTATGAGGATGAGGCCAGACAACGGGTTCACAGTATGGAAAGTGAACTGGTCACCTTAAAAAATCAGCGGGATAGTTTTCTTGCCCGATTCAAAGCTATGCTGACTACTCAGTTAAACCTGTTGGAGATCATAAGCGGAGATCTTAAACAGGGTTCTGAAGTGCAAAATGGCTCCATTATGGAGATCGCAGAAGAAACCATGGACGAGGTACCTCCTCAGCCTAATATCAGATCACTGGATGCCTGAGGCAATGAAAAGCTGCTCTTTTGAGATACGGCTTAAGCCTCGAGCCAGAAAAGACCAGATTCAACTGTCAGAAGATGGAACACTGGAAATTTCAGTAACATCTCCGCCGGTTGACAATAAAGCTAACCAGCATCTGATAAAACTTCTTGCAGAACGGCTGGATCTTCCCAGAAGATCGATGGAAATTATACGGGGAGAACATTGCAGAAATAAAGTAATCTCTGTTGAAGGTTTTTCCAGAGATGAAATAATACAACGTTTACAGCAGTAAAAATTAACCATTTACCAGCAGTACAAATTCGAAAGAGGAAGCTCATGACAGCGACATTTGAAATGATCCAGGAGTCGATGAAGTTTATTGCCAGTAAAACCGATTGCAAACCGGAATACGGAATTATTCTGGGAACAGGGCTTGGAAGACTTGCTGATGCCATAAAAATAGAATGTGTCATTCCCTATGAACAAATTCCTCATTTCCCCGTTTCAACCGTTGAAACTCATGCAGGGAAGCTGATTTTTGGTGAACTCTCCGGTAAAAAGGTTATGGCCATGCAGGGCAGATTCCATTATTACGAAGGATATTCCATGCAGCAGATTGTGTTTCCCGTAAGGGTGATGAAATTTATGGGTGTAAAGACTCTGATCGTATCGAATGCCTGCGGTGGAATCAATCCGAACTTCCATCCCGGCACCATTATGGCCATTACAGATCATATAAATTTACTTGGTAATAACCCGCTTATCGGACCAAATGACAACCGCATCGGCCCCCGCTTTCCGGACATGTCAGAACCATACTCCAAGAGGCTTCTTGAACTGGTGCACAAAGTAGCCCTTAAGAACGGTATCAGACTGGAAAGTGGTGTTTATGCTTCCATGAGCGGTCCTTCTCTGGAAACCAGATCCGAGTACCGTATGCTTAAGATCATCGGTGCAGATGTAATCGGCATGAGCACTGTACCGGAGGTAATAGCTGCGGTACATGCCGGCCTTGAGGTGCTGGGACTCTCGGTTGTCACCGATTCATGTCTTCCGGATGCGCTCGAGCCGGCAGATATAAAAAAGATAATTGCAGTTGCAGACAAGGCAGAACCTGTTTTAGTTAAGCTTATTCAGAAAGTTCTTGAAGCCCTATGAGTGAACAACTTTTCTCAACAGTACAAAGTCAGATCAGGTTTCCAGCTATCGAAGAAGAGATTCTGAAGTTCTGGAAAGAACATAATATATTTGACAAATCACTGGAATCTACCAAAGATAAAGATGCTTTTGTTTTCTACGATGGTCCCCCCTTTGCCACAGGGCTGCCCCACTACGGCCATCTTCTTGCAGGTACCCTAAAAGATATTATCCCCCGATACTGGACCATGCAGGGGCACTATATAGAGCGTCGATTCGGATGGGACTGTCATGGACTCCCGGTCGAAAACGAGATGGAAAAGGAATTTAAGGTTTCCGGAAAAAGGGATATCGAAAAACTTGGCATTTACATTTTCAATGAAGCCTGCCGTTCCATCGTTCTGCGTTACACCAGCCAATGGGAGCGCATTGTCAATCGGGTCGGCCGATGGGTAGACTTTAAGAATCAGTACCGGACCATGGATCCGCCATATATGGAAAGTATCTGGTGGGTTTTTAAGCAGATCTGGGAAAAGAAACTCATTTATCAGGGTTTCCGTGTTCAGCCTTATTGTCCCAGATGCGCCACACCGCTTTCCAATTTTGAAGTAAATGAAGGGTATAAAGACACCACCGGCCCCTCTATTACAGTTTCCTTTCCTTTACGGGAAGACAGTTCTGTAAAAATTCTTGTCTGGACCACCACGCCCTGGACACTTCCCTCGAATGTGGCACTTGCAGTGGGTCCTGACATACGCTACGTAAAGGTTCGTGATGGAGAGGACATTTTTATTCTGGCCAAAGATCGTCTTGGCAGCTATTACAAAGATCTTTCTTCTGTACAAATTCTGGCTGAATTGATAGGCAAAGAGCTTGAAGGCCTGGAATATGTACCGATGTTCGATTACTTTGCAGATAAAGACCAGCGTTTTTTCCGGGTAACCAGTGCACCTTTTGTATCCACCGAGGATGGTACTGGTATTGTGCATATCGCACCCGCTTTCGGAGAGGACGATTTCCAGGTCGGTCAGAAACTTGGACTTCCCATAGTCTGTCCTGTTGATGATGAAGGTAAATTTACCGATGAAGTCCCTGAATGGAAAGGAAAACTTGTCTACCAGGCTGATGATGAAATAATAAGAAATATTAAAGGGCGCGGAAGACTGATTCACCGGGCCACAATAACTCACCGGTATCCGTTCTGTTACCGCTGTGACACGGCACTTATTTACAAAGCAATAACCACCTGGTTCATGCAGATAGAACCGCTTAAAGAGAATATGCTCTCCAACAATCAGCAGATTCACTGGGTTCCTTCACACCTGCAAAACGGAAGGTTCGGTAAAGGCATAGAAAGTGCTCCAGACTGGAACATCTCACGAAACCGTTACTGGGGTACTCCAATTCCCATCTGGATTTGTGAATGCGGACATCGGGAAGTAGTTGGAAGCCTTGATGAACTTCATAAGCTGGCCGGAGACGGAAATCTGGAAGCCGGTAAGACAATTCATGCTGATGCCGTAAAAGCCATTGAAAAGAAGCTTCATTCTGAAAGTCGAAGCAGGCTTGAAGCTTTCGGCGTTGATACTTCCTGGGCAGACAAACTGGAAAAATGCAGTATCAGCCCCAATGATATTCACCGCCATATTATCGATCAATTGGAGATCAGATGTCCTGCCTGTAAGAAGCAGATGATGAAAAGAACTCCTGAAGTCCTTGACTGCTGGTTTGAATCTGGTTCCATGCCCTATGCCCAGGTGCACTATCCTTTTGAGAATCAGAAACGTTTTGAGTCCAGTTTCCCTGCTGATTTTATTGCCGAAGGGCTGGATCAGACCAGAGGTTGGTTCTACACTCTGACAGTGCTGGCATCTGCACTTTTTAAAAAACCGGCATTCAAAAATGTTATTGTCAATGGAATAATTCTTGCCGAGGATGGTAAAAAACTCTCCAAAAGACTTAAAAATTATGCCCCGCCCGAGGAAATACTAAATAAGCTGGGAGCAGATGCGTTAAGGCTTTTCCTGATCGACTCACCTGCAGTAAAAGCGGATGATCTGAGGTTTTCTGAAAAAGGGGTGATGGAGATATCCAGAGCAGTTCTTCTGCCATTCTGGAATGCCTACTCGTTCTTTGTTACTTACGCCAATGTGGACAACTGGGCTCCCAAAGACCTGCAACCACCTCAAAATGGAACCGAACTGGACAACTGGATCATCTCTCTGCTTAACAACACCATAGCATCTATCAATGCAGAGATGAAGCAGTATAATCTTTACAAGGTCGTTCCTCTTCTGGTTGACTATATAGATAATCTGACCAACTGGTATATCAGGCGCAGCAGGAGAAGATTCTGGAAAAGCGAAAACGATCAGGATAAGATGGTGGCTTACAGCACCCTCTATTTCGTACTGGTCGAGTTCTCAAAAGTAATGTCACCATTCCTTCCATTCCTTACTGAAGCCATTTACAGGAATCTGGTTGTAGGTAAACTTCCGGGGTCTCCGCAAAGCGTGCATCTCAATCCCTATCCAAAAGCGGTTGAAGGCAGAACAGACCTGGAACTGGAGCGGAAAATGCGTCTTATCCGCCAGGCAGTAACCATGGGAAGAGCTTTGCGCAGCAGGTTTACAATCAAGACTCGTCAGCCATTGAGGGAATTTGTTATCATCGTCAGAGACAATGAAACCCTCTCTCTTCTTCGGCAGATGGAAGCTATGATAAAGGACGAACTCAACGTAAAGGCAGTCCGTTTTGACACCGAAGAGGAGGTGGTAGTCAGTATCTCTGCCAAAGCCAATTTTAAAAGACTGGGCAAGATTTATGGCCCAAAAATGAAAGAGGCTGCTTCCCGGATCGAAGCCTTGTCTGTTAAACAGATAAGGGAGCTTCAGAATGGAGCGACAGTGGAAATTGCCGGTCACCAGATAGGATTTGAAGATATTGAGATTCGGCGCTGCAAACTGGAAGGTATAGAAGTGGAAACTGAAGGTGAATTGACTGTTGCGCTGGATACCACTGTTACTGAAGAACTTCTCCAGGAAGGTTTGGCACGGGAGTTCATAAACAGGATTCAGAATATCAGAAAAAACAGTGGTCTTAATGTAACAGACCGCATTGTTATCCGATGCGGATGTCCTGAGGTATTGTCCAAAGCATTAAGCAGATTCCGTGATTATGTCTGTACTGAGACTCTGGCAGTTGATCTGATATGTGATGGTTACCAGGGTTACGATCCTGCCATGGGTGATCAGATAGAAATCGATGAGATCAAAGCTTCGGTAATTGTTGAAAAAACTGATGTCTTGAAATAGCAAGTGTATTCTCAGTAAAGACCGGTAATGAAAAAAAAAGTATCCCGATTTGTTATCTTTGACAAAAAACTCAGACATCATTTACTTTACAGAGGAGCACAGTTTGTTTTTGATATAGCTTCCAGAATTCCACGTAGTATCGGGCTTTTTATTTTCGGCCGGATTGGAGCGTTTATCTTTCTTTTCCCCAACCGTGAAAAGAAAAGAACGCTCACCCATCTGAGGTTTATTTATGGAAACAGGTGGTCTGAAAAGCAAATTCGCAAAACTGCACGGGAAGTATATATCGGGTTAGGGAAAAATCTTTTTGATGCTATTTACCTCTCCCGTTTGAGTCCGGAGAAGTTTAACCTGATTGTTCATCATGATTCATTGGAAGAGTTCCGCAAGGCATATGAACTTAATAAAGGGGTAATCGTAATTACAGCACATGTGGGTTGCTTTGAAATGCTTCTGCATTTCTTCGCTTTGCATGGGTTTAGAAGCTTTGCTGTAGGCAGGAAGATGTTTGATCAGCGCCTGGAGGATCTTATCAGAAAAACCCGTTCCGGTGATAATATTGAGTATATGGACCGTAGCGAAGGGACCGTAAAGCTGGTAAGATTATTAAAACAGGGGAAAGCTTTCGGAGTTCTGATAGATCAGGATACAAGAGTGGAGAGTGTATTTGCTACCTTTCTGGGATACCAGGCTTTGACTCCATCAGGACCGTTAAAACTGGCAATGAAACTGGACATACCGGTTTTTGTGGCTACTACTGCGCGACAGAAAGACAATACACATCATGTTTTCATAAGTGAGCAGATTGCTTTGAGTAAAACAGGTAATTTTGAATCGGATCTGAAAGAGAATGTTCAAAAGGCAAACGATCTTATCTGTAGAACAATTGAGAAATACCCATCTCAATGGGTATGGATGCACCGCAGGTGGAAGCATCAGCCCACCTGCTAACGTTTTTCTGGAGATCTCTGTGCTTTTAAAAGATCTGTGTTCAATGAGCATATCCTTAATAGTATGCGTTTCATTTTTTATGGGATGTGCACAGAAAAAAGATTCGATACCCGTTGGTAAAGAGGGGATAGATACTCCGGTTCAGCAATTCAATGATGCTTCCATGTATTTTTATAATAACCAGAAAATTCAATGGAAACTGGATGCAAAGCTGATGCGTAAGCCTCTTAATGATACCGGTTCGATACTGGTAGTTCCAGTTCGACTGGTATTATTTGATTCTGTTGGTGCAATACGAACCAGGGTTTTGGCTGATTCTGGTTTAGTTGCTAATGACATGGAAAGCTACTTAGTATGGAGTAGTGTCCTGATACGGACCAGAGATTCGATGGTGGTTCGTACTGAAAAATTGAAATGGCTCAGGAAAACCAGAAAGGTGGAATCTGACACATATGTTCAGATCGAGACCAAAAAGGGAGATGTATTAAGAGGCAAGGGTTTAGATGCTAACGAGGATTTTTCCCATTTCAGCTTTAAAGAAGATGTAACCGGTGCATTTCCGGATTTCAAGCGACGTATTGAAAATAAAGAGGAGAGCATATTCTGAGAGCATCCGGTGCCAAGAAGTGAGCACCTTTTGTTTGTAGAATATATGGCAGTTCACGATGATGCAGAAAGAAACTTAGGAGTGAAATAGTGAAAATCAAAGGCAGAAGACTTTTCATTCCAGAAATTTTTTGGAGAAAGCTCACACTTATGGTGTTGCTTTTCTGCGAGACCGCCGCTCTTGTGGCATCACCTAAAAAACAGAATTCCTCTCCTACCCTGGTGCTTCAATCAGCAAACAGCAATGAGAACAGCTACACAAATGGTGAGTTTGTCAGCGTACTCAGGGAAAATGTGGTATTTACCTATGATGATATCACCATTCGCTCTGATGAAGCAACCTGGTGGCGAAACCAGGGGATCATCAGTTTTAAGGACAATATAAAAGTGACCCGGGGGAATTCAATACTGAGTTGTGACAGGCTGCATTTTTCCAAAAACAGTAATCAGTTGACAGCAAACGGCAACTTCCAGTATGTTGACACTCTGGAAAAAACCCAATTGACTGGAAATGATGCTGTTTATAATATGGACAACAGGGTTTTTATTTTAAAAGGAAATCCCAGAATGATTTATCTTGATACTGCAGCAGCAGATACTCTTACGATTACCGGTTTGCAAATGAGTTATACCGATTCTTTAAAGAAGGCGACAGTAGCGGACAGTGTCCGTATTACCAAAGGTAAACTGACATCCAGATGCGGTCTGGCACATTTCTATACCGACAGTAACACAGCACATTTACGCAAAGAGCCGGTTATTTATTTTGAAGCACACAAGCTTACCGGTGATTCGATAAACCTTGCTTTTGGGGATAAAAATCTGAAAAATGCTTCTGTTGTAGGACATTCTCACGGTGTTTATATTGATTCGACCTCTGATGGAAAAGATACAGCATACACTCATATATGGGGCGACAGCCTTTACATATCAGTTTCGGATTCTATGGGCTTTGATTCACTGTGGGCATTCGGGAAAGCACAGACCAAATATTATATGTCCAGTTCACCGGAAATGATCAGCGATGCCAGTGGCAAAACGATGCTTATGGCGTTTGAAGGCAACGGCAATGTAAAAAACGTTAAAATCTGGGGAAACGCCCGCAGCAAATACCATATTGAAGAACAAAAAAACAGAGGAACTAACGAAGCAAGTGGTGACAGTATCACCGTTACCTTTAAAAACGGCAGAGCCAAAATATTGACGCTTGTTGGAAGTGCACGTGGGATTTATTTTCCACGGGATCTTTAGAGAGTGTGTGATTTATGCATAATGGTACCATCTCAGAACCATCACCCATAGTGGAACAAAAGCGAAAGCCAAGGGAGATCCGCACCGAAGGACTGGTGAAGATATACAATAAGCGTTACGTGGTTAACGGTGCATCGATTAAGGTTAACCAGGGCGAAATCGTAGGATTATTAGGTCCTAATGGTGCCGGGAAAACCACTTCTTTTTATATGATAGTAGGTATGATCCGGGCAAATAAAGGGAAGATATACCTGGATGATTTGGACATTTCCAAAAAACCTATGTATAAACGGGCCAGAATGGGAATAGGGTATCTTCCACAGGAGCCTTCCATTTTTCGCAAACTTTCTGTAGCAGACAACGTGCTTTCGGTTCTTGAATATCAGCAGATGAGCGGCAAAGAGCGCAAAAAACGGATGAGGGAGCTTCTGGAGGAGCTTCATGTGGGACATCTGGAAAAAAGCCTTGGTTACATGTTATCTGGTGGAGAGCGTAGAAGGGTTGAGATCGCCAGAACACTGGCTATTAAGCCGGATTTTATCCTGCTGGACGAACCTTTTGCGGGAGTGGATCCTATAGCGGTGGAAGACATTCAGAGCATTATTCACGAACTGCGCAATAAAGGATACGGGGTATTAATAACTGACCACAACGTCAGAGAAACTTTAAGAATAACTGATCGTGCTTATATTATGGCTGGAGGCCAGATACTGATTTCCGGAACTGCAAAAGAGCTGGCTGAAAATCCAGAGGCCAGAAGAATTTATCTGGGTCAAAACTTCCGTCTTGATTAAAAAAAGTGGTTTGTTTGCTTTAAAAAAAAACATTTCCCCAATCGGCACGAAATGTGATAGTATTATTTTTACAGTTCTTGTGTTCAATAAATAAGTGTAGGGTTTAATTCTTGAAGGAGACTGCATTTGAATCTTGGTCTTGACATGTCACTGAAGCTTCAGCAGAAGCTGTCATTTCAGATGATACAGTCACTGAAATTATTGCAGGTTAATACTCTTCAGCTAGAGCAGCTTCTTAAGACCGAGCTGGAAATGAACCCGGTTTTGGAGGCAACCGAGGAACTGGAGAGCGAAACAGATGAGCTACAGGAGCAGCAGGATAAGGACAGCTCTGAGGATAAAGAGGAAGAAGAACTCGATATAAACGAAGACAACATCGATTGGGAAGAATATCTGGAGGAAGGTTTTGATCTGGGTTATTCCTATAACGAAGAGGTAGATAAAAACGAAGAGCGTTACGAACCCACACCTATTTACCAGATCACTTTAGAGGAACACCTTAATAACCAGTTGGCCGAAAAAAAACTAAGTGAAAAAACCAGACTGCTGGTTCAACTGCTCATCGGAAGTCTTGATATCGATGGTTATCTGCGCATCCCTCTGGAAGATCTGGCAGATTTTGCTAAAGTGTCAGTTTTTGAAATCGAAGAGGCTCTTCACATTCTCTGGAAAATGGAACCCTATGGTGTTGGTGCACGAAACCTCAGAGAGTGTATTCTTCTTCAGTTGCGTTATCGAGGTCTGGAAAAAACACTGGCCATGCGAATTGTCGACGAAACCTGGGAACTTTTTGAAAAGCTAAAGATTCCCGAGATCTCCAGACATTTCGGTGTGGAACCACGTCAGGTACAGGAAGCTTTAGATACCTTAAAATCCATAAACCCTAAACCGGGCTACCAGTATAACCCGGATAAACCATCTACAATCATTCCCGACCTGATTGTGGAAAAAATCGATGGCAAATTCATGGTGATGCTTAATGACCGCTCGGTTCCTTCTCTGCATATCAATAAATCCTATGCCAATCTTATAAAACGGGGCAGTAACGCCAAAAGAGACGTAAAAAAGTACATTCGCGAAAAATTCAACAGCGCCACATGGTTTATCCGTTCCATTGAGCAACGTAAAACTACCATGCTCAAAGTGATGTACGCCATTATTGAACGTCAGAACGATTTCTTTGAGAAGGGGCCTCCTAATCTGCATCCATTAAAACTTCAGGATGTTGCTGATATGGTAGAAATGCATATCTCTACAGTGAGCCGGGTAACCAGCAATAAATATGTGCAGACCAGACATGGAATATTCGAGCTTAAGTATTTCTTCACCGAAGCAGTAGGTCGGGATCCCGAAGGAACCGATATTTCATCTGAGAGGATTAAAAACCGTATCAGACAACTGGTAAATTCTGAAAGCCCTAGAAAACCTTTATCAGATCAGAAAATCTCCGACATTCTCTCTTCGGAGAATTTACCGGTTGCACGCAGAACCGTAGCTAAATATAGAGAGCAGATGAAGATTCTGCCGGCCAGATTGCGTCAGAAATATGAATAAACCTGGGCATTTCCGACTGTCCAAAGCAGAATAATCTTAGATTAATTCTGCTTTGGCAGCTTCAAACCTTCAGATACCACGGAATCTCTTTCTTTAAAAAGAAAAAGCCGCGCCATTGTGGTACATAAACATTTGTCCATAGCGGTGATCTCCAAAGAGTGCCCCCCAGCATTAGCGAAACTCATATTCGAGTTACACTATAATTAAGAAGGTAACGAAGACGCCGACATGGAATATTTTTAATCCTGTTCTTTCCATGCTATAAAAAATCATTCATTTTCTGAAAACAAATTATATTCTCTTAACGTATTATTTATGGTTTAACTTATCGGTTTTCAAGAAATTACCGATATTAATAGAGGCAGCTTAATAAATGACAGAAATAAAAACAGGATGCGATGCTACCGGGGAGCCAAAAAAAGTAATGCCTTCCTGGCTTAAGCGCAAAATCGCCTACTCAGGCAAGCATAACTGCATCCGTCACAATATTCATGCCAAAGGTCTGCATACTGTTTGTATCGAGGCTAAATGCCCTAACAGAGGTGAATGCTATTCCAGAGGTGTAGCCACTTTCCTTATTATGGGAAATGTATGCACCAGAAACTGCTCATTCTGCAGTATTTCGCATGGAACCCCTCCAAAGCTGGATCCTCTCGAACCGGATCACATAGTGGAAGCTGTCGCAGAGTTAAATCTCAGGCATGTGGTAATCACCTCGGTTACCAGAGATGATCTTTGGGATGGTGGCGCCTCTGTTTATGCTTTAATAGTGAAAAAGCTCAAAACCAGTCTCCCGGATGTTACTACCGAGCTATTAATTCCCGATTTTAAAGGAGATGAGACGGCTCTTGATACCGTCTTTAGCAGCAGACCGGATATTCTGAACCATAATGTGGAAACCGTACCGCAACTCTACCCTGTTATCCGACCCCAGGCTTCTTTTCAGCGTTCACTTGGAGTGCTTAAACGTGCCTCTGACCAGGGGTTAACCACAAAATCCGGCATAATGGTTGGATTGGGTGAAAAAAGTGAAGAAGTGATACAAACAATGGATGCACTACGAAGAAATGGCTGCTCCATTCTTACTATTGGCCAATACCTGCAGCCTTCTTCGAATCAGATAAAAGTGGCGGATTTTATTCACCCGGATGTTTTTGAGAAATATTCAAAAACCGGGAAGGAGATGGGTTTTTCGGAAGTTTTTGCAGGCCCTTATGTGAGAAGTTCTTACAGAGCAGACCAGCTGTGGAACAAGATTGCGAAATGAAAATTGAACTGTATAAATACTGTTCAATTTCAGATATAAATGATAAGATTATTTTTATTGATTAAAAGAAACTTTCAGTAATTTTTGCTGAGCAGTTTCAAAATTTGTTAAACCAATTCAGAAGGAGACGGTGAACCATGGAGATTCAGATCACCTCACGTCACAACAAAGCATCTCAAACACTTCAGGATACAATCACCGCCGAATTAAACAAAATGGAGAAGTTCTTCGATAAGATCACCTCTGCACATGTAATTCTTGATAGTGAACATGTCGAGAAAACGGTTGAAATAACTATGAATACACAAGGACACCAGGTAGTCGCGTTTGCCAAAGCAGATAGTATTGGTAAAGCTATTGATGAAGCGCTGGCCAAAACAGAACGCCAGTTAAAAAAACTGAATCAGAAGATTAAAAGTCACAAACCAGCTTAACATTTCCATTATTGAAACTTTCCTGCTGCCATGGACTTTTCTGCACAGCAGGAAAGTTTTTCTGCTTGCAGCCGAAAGGAGTTGGTTGTGAAAAAAACCAATATGGATCTGGTAGTTGGTGGATCCATCCTTATTTCGATAGTTATTCTAATCGGTGGAGTATTGTGGCTAAAAGATGTTTCTATATCCGCAAAAATGATCTCTCACACCGTGCTTTTCCCCAATGTCGGAACACTACAGATAGGTGATCCTGTAAAAGTTAATGGAGTATCCAAAGGTTCTGTTTCAAACATATACTTGCGCACCAACGGTGTAGCGGTAGTAATTGAGGTCGATAAATCAGTTAAATTAACCGATTCCTGTAAGATCAGTGTGCAAAACATTGGAATAATGGGAGAACGTGGAATCGGAATTCTGTATTCAGACAAAGGAAAGGTAGTAAAGGCCAACACTAAATCTGATACCAGCTTCGTTCCAGGAGTATTCGATCCAGGAATAGCGGAAGCGATGTCTACGTTGGGAGTAGTATTGGCTGAAGTGGAAACGCTTGTGGAAAATGTGAGCTCAATTGTACAAGCCACCATAGGAGACACCGCTTTTTTGTCGATATTTAAAACCCTGGTTAATCGTCTGGACACTATATCCGATGTCGCACAAACACTTCTTTCAGAAAACAAACCGGTTATCGATCGAAGTCTGAAAAACTTGCAGACTATTTCAAACGATCTTAAGGAGATTGTTTCCAGAAATAGTTCTCATTTAGATGCGATAATGAGTAATGGTGACTCACTTTCAGTAGCAGCCCTTGGGATTGCCTCACAGGTTGATTCGCTGACAGTCTCTTTAAATCAGATAATCAGTCAGGTAAAAGCTGGCGAAGGTTCACTGGGAATGGTTATCAAAGATTCTGAATTCTATCATGACCTTAAAAGGACTATAAGCAATCTGGATACGTTAATAAACGAAGTGCAGGGAGATGCACTTAAATTGAGAATAAAACTGGGATTTGGTAAGAAAAAGAAAAATTAATATGGCAGAGAGACTCATATCGGTAATTAATACTTTAGGAATCCATGCCCGTCCTGCATCTATGATAGTGCAGACTGCAATGAAATTCAAGTCCAACATTACCCTGTCTAAAAGCGGGGTATCAGCAGACGCCAAAAGCATCATGAGTGTAATGATGCTTGCTGCAGCTTATAAATCCCAGGTTCTTATCAGAGCAACAGGAGAAGATGAAGATGAAGCCGTTGAGGCTATTGCTTCCTTATTCGAGAAAAAATTTAATGAGGAATAGTCTGGTTCAACTACTATTTTATCCTCTTTATTTAGCTCCAGCCTGATTATCGGAAATATCTGCGATAACCACAACACAGGAGTAATAATTGACTTCTATTCAGTCATTTTTTCCTTTTATATAAGGATTTCAAGAAAGGACCCCCATGAATGAAATTCGTATTGGCTTAATCGGTGCCGGAACAGTCGGTGGTGGCGTGGTAAAGGTTCTGGCCAATAGAGTTGACGCTTTTAAAAGAGAACTGGGACTTTCTATCAAACTGGCTCGCATTGCAGATAAGGTAAGCTCAAGATTTGGTGAACTTCCGGTTAAAGATGCTATCTGTACAAACGATGCAAATGATGTTATTAATGATCCTTCTATCGATATAGTTATCGAGCTTATCGGGGGTACCACATTCGCCAAAACCGTTGTTCTGAAAGCCCTTAATCATAAGAAACATGTGATTACAGCCAATAAAGCCCTGATTGCTGAATTTGGGCCGGAAATCTTTGAATGTGCTGAAAAAAATAATGTGTCCCTATACTTTGAAGCATCGGTTGGTGGCGGTATGCCTGTAATAAAAGCCATCAGAGAAGGCTTGGTAGGAAACGATATTTTTTCGGTCAAAACCATTATCAATGGAACCTGCAATTATATCCTTTCAACCATGACTGCAGAAGGCCTTCCTTTCGAGCAGGTGCTAAAAGCAGCACAGGAAAAAGGGTATGCAGAAGCCGATCCGACCCTGGATATCAGCGGTGGTGACAGTGGTCATAAGGTGGCCATTCTGGCTTCATTGATAAGTAACGGTTACGTTTGCTATGACAATATACACAAAGAAGGAATCACCACTATCGGAGCCCAGGATATTGCTTTTGCCAATGAACTGGGATATGTCATAAAACTTCTTGGTGTTATAAAAAAGGATAAGAAGGCAGATGGTTTGGATGTTCGTGTGCATCCTGCCATGCTTCGTAAAAATCACATACTGGCCTCGGTTTCAGACGCTTTCAATGCAGTTCTGATCGAAGGTGATGCGGTTGGTCAGATTCTTCTTTACGGCAAAGGTGCCGGTGAGATGCCTACCGCATCTGCAGTGGTAAGCGATGTTATAGATGTTGCCAGAAACATCTCAGGTAAAACTCCGATTCGTGTTCCAATGAACTTTTACAATTCAACTCATGCGATAAGTGTTAAAGCGATAGACTCGATCACTTCCAGATACTATCTGAGGTTTACAGTAGAAGACAGACCTGGTGTCCTTGCTTCTATCACATCCGATCTGGGCAATCAGGGAATCTCCATCGCTTCAGTAATACAGAAGGAGTGGCATCCTGATAACAGTGTTCCAATTATCATTTTAACACACCAGGCATCGGAAAAAGGGATTAATCTGGCACTAAGAAAAATCGAACAATCAGATTACATCAGAGCGAAAACTCAATTAATCCGTATAGAAGATTAGTGAACAATATATTCTGTAGTTGAGGAATTATGCTTTATATCAGTACTAGAGGCAATCATTCACCAGTATCATCTTCTGAGGCAATCTGTATGGGGATGGTTCCTCAGGGGGGGTTATTTGTCCCGGAATCGATTCCGCATCTGAGTAAGGATTTTCTGTATTCATCTGCAAGTTACCAGACTGTGGCACGAGAGGTATTAAGTCGTTTTCTGACCGATTTCACCTCTGAAGAGCTCGATTTGTGTATCAGCATGGCCTATAATTCTGAAAAGTTTGGAAACGATTCTGTAGTCAGCCAGATCCAACTGAAACCGGGTATCTCTATTCTGGAACTCTGGCATGGGCCAACGGCTGCTTTTAAAGATATTGCTCTGCAGATCATGCCCCATCTTCTGCAGATCTCAAAAAAGAAAAACAACTGTTCCAGCCATACTGCTATACTGGTTGCCACCTCCGGTGATACCGGAAAAGCAGCACTGGAAGGTTTTAAAAATATTGATGGCATCTCTGTAATGGTTTTTTTCCCTCACGAAGGTGTCAGTGAATTACAGAGACTTCAGATGGTCACTACTGATGGCAGCAACACCGCTGTTTTTGCGGTCAGAGGTAATTTTGATGACTGTCAGACCGCAGTCAAAAAGATTTTCAGTGACGATTCAATCAAAAACAGCCTCTCACAAAGCAACATCGAATTGTCATCTGCTAATTCGATCAACTGGGGAAGACTGTGTCCTCAGATCGTTTACTATGTTAAATCATATATGGATCTGGTGGAAAGTAAAAAAATCCAACCGGGTGAATATATAAATTTCTGCGTTCCTACTGGCAACTTTGGGAATATTCTGGCAGCATATTATGCTAAAGCGATGGGTGTACCTGTAAAGAAATTGATCTGCGCATCAAATAAAAATCACATTCTGCCTGATTTTTTCGTTAAAGGCATTTACGATTCAAACCGTGATTTTTTCAAAACCAATTCCCCATCGATGGACATTCTAATCTCATCAAACCTCGAACGTTTTCTCTTTGAAGTCACCTGCCACAACGCAGAAAAAGTCTACGCCTGGTACAAAGCACTTAATTCCAGCGGTAAATTTGAAATCGATGCCACCACCAGACAGGCAATCGATTCGGTGGTTATCAGCGGGTGGATCGATGATAATGAAGTTCTCTCCACCATAGGAAATGTATATGACCGATTTGGCTATGTTGTAGACACACATACTGCTGTAGGAATAGCGCTTTGCAATAAGCTTGGCCCCTTCGAACATTACACGGTCATTGCTTCGACTGCAAGCCCGTATAAATTCAGTTGTGATGTTATGAGTGGCATTGACAAAGCTAAACACAGTGATGAGTTCGAATGTATAAGACAGATCTCTTCTATCTCCAATAAACCGATACATCCTGCGCTTTGCGGACTCAAAGAACGCCCTGTGCTTCATCAAACGGTAATTGAAATAGAACAGATGAAAAAAAGTGTTCTTGATACCCTGAAAAAAACTTGCCTTTCAGCATGATACTTTTCCGGAACAATCCTTCAGAATTTACAGCAACATTACGGAGAATTTCGAATAATGGGTTATAAATATGCTATTCTGGTAGGTGATGGTATGGCAGATCATCCTATTTTAGAATTGGGAAATACTACTCCCCTGGCTTATGCCAATACCCCAAACATGGACTCAATGGCCAGTAACGGCCATACAGGTCTGGTTTCCACTGTTCCAGATGGTATGCAACCAGGAAGTGATGTAGCTAATCTTTCCTTGTTAGGCTATGATCCTGCATGTTACTATAGCGGCAGAGCACCCATAGAAGCCGCCAGCATGGACATTCTATTATCACCGAAAGACACTGCATTCCGATGCAATCTGGTTACTATCGGAAATGACCGCATGATTGATTACTCTGCCGGACATATAGATACCAAAAATGCAAATCAGATAATCAATCAGTTACAAAAAGAATTGGGAAGTGATAGAATCCGTTTCTATCCTGGTGTGAGTTACAGACACCTGGTGGTTATCTCTGATTTCCCCAAAAATTTAAAAACCACTCCACCTCATGACATTACTGATTGTAAAATAGCTCCATATTTACCATCAGGAGACGGTGCAGAAATAATCATCTCTCTTATGGAGAAAGCCCGTTCAGTTATTTCAAATGTCATAAATAACCAGACAGGCAATGAAATCAAAGCCACAGATATCTGGCTATGGGGACAGGGAAGTGCTCTGAAACTTCCTACACTTAAGGAGTTATTTGATCTCAATGGATCGGTTATATCTGCAGTTGATCTGGTTAAAGGATTAGGTGTTCTGGCCGGACTTGAAGTTCCTTCGGTCAAAGGTGCCACTGGTTATCTGGGAACCAATTATGCTGGAAAAACAGAAGCTGCCTTCAAGGCTCTTGAAAAACAGGATCTGGTATATCTGCATGTCGAAGCACCAGATGAGACCTCGCATGAAGGGTCTCTTCAGAAAAAGATACAGGCCATCGAAGAATTTGATTCTTTTGTGGTTGGTGAAATGTTAAAATACCAGAAAGAACACCCTGAGCTGAGAATACTTGTCACTCCGGATCATGCTACACCAATTTCCTTAAAGACTCATTCCTCAGAACCGGTACCATATGTATGCTGTGGGCCGGGTATATATAAAGATGATAGCAGCAGTTACTCGGAGATATCTGCAGAAAAAAAGATGGTCTTGACCGGACCTGAACTCTTCAGATATTTTATCCAAAAATGAGAAGTAAGTAATGGCATTACGACTGTTAGAAAAACTGATCACATTACTGTTTGATTTTCTGGCAATAAATATTGCATTCTTTGCTGCATTCTGGCTCAGATACAAATCAAACATCTTCCCCGAAGCATTTAATCCATCTTTGGAACTTTTCACATACGTCCAGCCATCACTGATTGTCGCATTTCTATGGATTTTGCTTTTTTTCTTTACAGGACTATATCGTGAGTGGTATAAGGAATCCAGAATTGATGAATTTTTCGTAGTATCCAGAACTGTATTTTTAGGTTTGTTTATCCTCTTTCTGATTACAAGTGCCACTCAGGTTATCGACTTTGTTCATAGCGGCAATCCCAGAGTTCTCTTTACCCGCACCAAATTTCCCATACTTCTGACCTATGGCTCCTGCATGCTCTTTTTTGCAACTGCAAACCGTTTTATCATGCATACAATTCTGACATTCTTATTCACAAAAGGTATTGCTGTAAACAAAGTTCTTATTGTAGGTGCCAGTGATTCAGGAAAACAATTGGTTAAAGATCTGAAAAATTATCCACAGCTTGGCTATAAGGTAACCGGATTTGTGGATAATGACCCCAATCGTATCAATAAACAGATAAATGGGATTTCGGTATTAGGCGGTTATCAGGATATTCCTCAAATAGTTAAAAGAGAGAAAATTGAGGGACTTATTATCACTCATATCAGCGAATCACCCGATGACATTCTGAAGATTCTTGAATATTGCGGAGATATAAAACTCAATATTTACATGGTTCCCTCACTGATGGATATCATAACAGGGCACCTGAAGACACATCAGATATTTGGTGTGCCACTGATGGTACTTCTGCAGGATCATATGCCTGCCTGGCAGGCACAGATAAAAAGGTTGATGGATATTGTGGTATCATTTCTTGTTCTGACCCTTGGAGCACCTCTGTGGCTTTTACTCTGTGTGATAATCCGCATTGGATCACCAGGACCTGCAATCTACAAACAGGAAAGGGTGGGTCGTAATGGCAAACTTTTTACCATGTATAAATACCGTTCGATGTATATCGATGCGGAAAAACACTCAGGACCCAAATGGGCAACAGAAAACGATCCCAGAATAACACCAGTAGGAAAATTCCTTCGCAAATCACGTCTGGATGAAATTCCACAATTCTTCAATGTACTCAAAGGCGAAATGAGCCTGGTTGGACCACGCCCGGAAAGGCTCTTTTTTGTAGAGCAGCTCAAAAAGGAAATCCCCTGGTATGTCAGAAGGATAAAAATGAAACCGGGGATCACCGGATGGGCACAGGTAAAACACAAATACGACTCATCCATAGAAGATGTCAAGCAGAAAGTCCTCTATGATCTATACTACTTCGAAAACATGTCCATTTCCCTTGACATAAAAATTATCCTGCGTACCTTTCTGGTAGCCCTCACCGGAAAAGGAGCACATTAAAAGAATTTCAGATTCAGTTTTCTGATTTCGCATTTCTAATCTCATATTTCGAATTTTGGATTAATAATTTAAGATTTGAGATTTTTGTTTTGTTTTTGTAGTTTACGAATTTTGATATGTGGTTTGTTTTTCAGTTTGGCCTTGTTTTTGAATTCAGATTTCAGAAAAACTGATAACGAGGGCTCTATGAGAAAACCGGTTCAGATAATTGGGATTCCGCTTGATCTTGGTCAATCTCGCAGAGGTGTGGACATGGGACCCAGTGCCATTAGGTATGCCGGTCTTTCCGACAGACTTCAGAAACTGGGATTTGAAGTTGAAGATTTGGGAAATATTCCTGTTCCTGTCAGAGAACATCTTCCTCAGAAAGAAGGTCCTGGATTTGCATCTGAGATTGAGTCAGTCTGTTCCCAGATTTACCAGATTGGTTGCGAAGCATTGGAAAAAGAGACCATTCCCCTTTTCCTGGGTGGTGACCATTCCCTGGCTATTGGAACCGTAGGAGCGGTGACCGATCTATCACCATGCGGAGTCATATGGATTGATGGACATGGCGATTTCAACCTTCCGGAAACCTCACCAAATGGAAATATTCATGGAATGCCAGTGTCAATTCTTCTGGGATATGGTTTACAAAACCTGATCAATGT
>CAYPMS010000034.1:0-32947 GCA_964411655.1 uncultured Fibrobacter sp. | reverse complement strand
ATCAATGGTGAAGTGGACTATGAGACAATGGTATCCCGGTTGCGGCAAAATATCCATCAACTGGCTAAACGCCAGGAAACCTGGTTTAGAGGCATGGAAAGAAGAGGTATTGAGCTGAACTGGGTTGAAGAGGCAAAGCTGGAAATTGCTATGGATATCATAGAGAGGACTAAGTATCAAATATCAGCTCCGAATTCCGAACCCCGACAAGAACTAAAGTAATTCCGGAGTACGAAGGCAGGTAATTGTTCGCAACAGCCACTTTATAGAATCTTCAAGTCCCCTATTGGGGGATTTTGGTGCGCAGCCTCCCAGTACTCTTCCATCACCTTTATATCTGCAGGAGACCACAGGATCTTACCGCAATCACTGCGATTGAAGAATCTCAGCTGCGCATGCTCCAAAGCAACCGGTTCACCCTGACTGATACTGCAAACAAATGGAATGAGCCTGATAAATATCCATGGATAGCGGTATGAAACCGGTTCCAACTGTTTTGTTATATTTATCTCCACTGCGAGTTCTTCACGAATTTCACGCTTGAGAGCTTGTTCTGCAGTCTCTCCAGAGTGAACCTTTCCCCCGGGGAACTCCCAGAGGCCTGCATTTGACTGATCAATCCCGCGCTGCGCCGCAAGAATCATGCCGTCTTTTTCTATTATGGCGCATACGACAGGAATTTCTGTAAAATTCGTCACCAGGTATCCCGATTATAGGTGAATATTTCCCCGGGAGCAGGAAAATGCACATTTTCAAAGCCCTGGCTTCGTATGGCATCTCTAAGCGGCATAGCCTGATCCTGTTCCCCATGTACCAGAAAAATATGTTTTAACCGTTGAGGAGAGTTAAACCCTACATAATCCAGTAGATTTCGCCTGTCCGCATGAGCACTGAAAGCATCGATCACCTTCACTTTACTTCTTACCTGGTGCTCTTCACCAAATATTTTCACTGTCCGGTTACCATCAATAATTTTTCTGGCCAGAGTCTCTTTTGCGGCATAGCCCACAAACAGAATAAGATTTCTGGGATTTTCAATATTATTTCTAAGGTGGTGAAGAATTCTCCCTCCCTCAGCCATCCCTGAACCGGAAATGATAACATGAGGATAGGCCATAAAATTCAACTTCTTGGATTCCTCCACATCGTGAACATATGTAAGTCTCTGAAACCCAAACGGATCCTCATCATAGCTCAGAAAAACCCGATTCGTCTCCCTATCCAGATACTTTGGGTATGATCTGAAAATTTCAGTCGCATCACAGGCAAGAGGACTGTCTACATAAATCGGAAGATCCGGGATACGGTTCTGGTTGAACAATTTATGCAGCACATAAACCATAGTCTGCGTTCTTCCTACAGCAAAGCAGGGTATGATTATCTTACCCCCACCCGCGGCAGTTTCCCGTATTGCCTGAGCGACATCCTCCTCCACATTATTATAGGTCCCGTGAAAACGGTTGCCATAGGTACTTTCCATAACCAGAAGATCCAGTTCCCTAAGCGCATTGGGATCATGAGTCAATGGCATGTTGGGTCTGCCTATGTCACCGGTAAGTCCCAGCTTATACACCCGCCCCTGCTCATTAATCTCAAAATGTACACTTGCAGAACCTAAAATATGGCCTGCATCACGGAACATCACCCTGATTCCCTGCCCTAACTCAAACTCTTTATCAAAATCGATGGGATGGAAAAGCCCTAGGGTTTTTTCCACATCCTGAATATTATACAAAGGCGACAGCTCTGGTTGACGACTGCGACGACGGATGGCATTTACGAATTCCGAGTCTTTTTCCTGAAGATATGCAGAATCCCGAAGCATTATTTTGCACAGATCAATTGTGGCCGGGGTGGCATATACCGGTCCTTTGTATCCCTTCTTTACCAGATTTGGAAGATTGCCGCTATGATCAATATGAGCATGGCTCAGCACAACCGCATTGAGGGACTGTGGATCAAACGTAAAATTCTGATTTTTTTCATAGGATTCCTGACGTCTTCCCTGGAATAAACCACATTCAAAAAGAATTTTCTTTCCGTTTACCGAAATAAGCGTATGAGATCCGGTAACCGTCTGTGCTCCACCACAAAATTGAATCTGCATAAGACATGTCCTTAGTTATATGGTAATCAGACCTTGAATCTATTATACTATGTTCAGAGGAAAAACTCAATCCTTCGCGAAGACGTTACCGATTGCTGGCAAAGATTTTCGCGATGAAGCTCCAAAACCTCATTGCGTACTTTAAGACTCTTACAGAGTCGATCTGATTCCAGAGATCCTGGTTCCCGGTCTTGAGTCCCCCTTTGGGGGAACTTCCCCCGGGAGTGAATGGTTTACAGGCCCAAAGTGCCCTTTGGGTGATAGGAATCGTTTCAAAATAATACTCTTGAAAACATCTATAAGACATCACTATTCTGTTTTAACTCTGGGGACCGGATAGATTGAGAATCGCCGGTCATTCCCGGCTGAATAATATTATTTTCAGTCCAGGATCGTCTTCTGTATTTTTTCGGCAATAATACAGGCTTTGGCGGTCTTTGATCTTCCGTTAGTTAATTGTATAGCACTGGTTTTCATTCGAGGACTCTCACTTTTTTCCTACAGGATTGATCATGAATAATCTTCTATCATTCCCTTCAGACTTTATCTGGGGAGCAGCAACCGCAGCCTATCAGATCGAGGGGGCAGCTTTTGAAGATGGCAGAACCGAATCGATTTGGGACCGTTTTTCCAGAATCCCAGGCAAGGTTCGCAATGCAGATAACGGTGATATCGCCTGTGATCATTATCACCTGTGGGAAAAGGATATCGAACTAATGAAAACTCTGGGGCTCAAAGGTTACCGTTTCTCAGTCTCATGGTCAAGAGTTCTTCCTGAAGGTAAAGGGAAAAGCAATCCCAAGGGAATTGATTTCTACAGCCGTCTGGTAGATAAGCTTCTGGAAAATAATATCGAACCCTTCATCACCCTCTTTCACTGGGATCTTCCCATGGCTCTTCAGGATGCCGGAGGATGGCTTAACAGAAGAATCGCGGATTGGTTTACAGAATATGCAATTGTGATGTATAAATCTCTGGGTGACCGGGTTCGTTACTGGAGCACTCTTAACGAACCGAATGTGTTTGCAACGTGCGGCTATCTTACTGGTAAACATGCCCCCGGGGTCAGAGATGTCTCCACCTGTACCCAGGTGATTCATCATCTTTTACTGGCTCACGGTGATGCAACCAGCGCAGGAAGAAATTATCTTCCTGAAGCCAGGTTTGGTATTACTATGGCAATTGGAATGGATTATCCGGCAACTGATACTCCAGAAGATAATACTGCAGTAGATATAGCATGGACCACAGGTCCCCGTACCTTTCTTGACCCCATATTCAAAGGGAGCTATCCTTCTCTGGAAAATGATGCTATTCCACCGTTCAATCCGGTTATCCTCGATGGTGATTTAAAAAGAATTCACCAATCTCTAGATTACCTTGGAATAAACCATTATTTCAGCAACTGGCTTACCTTACGAAACCATATCCCTCAGCCAGTTAATAAAGATCTTCCCAAAACCGACAGAGGATGGATTGTCTATCCAGACGGTCTCAAAGACATGCTGCTTAAAGTAACAAATGAATATGGCAGAATGCCTGTTTATATAATGGAAAACGGTGCATCATATCCTGATACCGTTTCCGACGATCAAATGGTGCACGATTCTTTGCGCGTTGATTATTACCGAAGCTATATCCGGGCATTGCATGAAGCAATCCGAAAGGGTGCAGATGTAAAGGGGTATTTTGTCTGGTCACTTCTGGACAATTTCGAATGGGGCGAGGGCTATTCTTCTCGTTTTGGAATTGTCTATGTGGATTTTAAAACTCAGAAAAGAACAATCAAAGATTCAGGAAAATTTTACGCAAAGGTGATAAGAGATAATGGCTGCTGATAGAAGTCACTTCTATCCAATATCTTTATAGTTCATCTCCCAACCTCCTCTCAGAAGCCGGCTTTTTGCTGTAACTGTTATTTTCATTCAACATTACAGCTCTCAAAGCTCTTTTTTCCCAAAAAAATCTAAAGTTTTACCGATAAATGCCGATACCTTTAATAGGAGTTGCAATAGGGAGGTGGCAGATGTCTGTGAGCGGAGTTGAAAATTCAGGTCAAGTCTATACCGGGCAGGTAAAAAGTAGGCAGACCGAAAAGAGAGTATCCTCTGAGGAGCAAGATGAACGTGTTCGCGAAAACGACTCTCAACAAGAAAGGCGAACTTCTGAACCGGGGCGCGGTGAAAATGTAGATGTCACCGCCTGAGACGCCTGAATTTCCAAGTAAAACGGGGTGTGCGTGGTGACACATCCCGTTTTTTATTATTTACTTGATAAGAGGCTCCCTGGTAAAGGAGAGACCCTGAGCTTGTGCAGCATCAAAAGCGGCTTCACTTCCAAGCACGACCTGTGCTTTTTGTGAAGATTCCAAAATCTTAAGCGCACTTTTCTTGAGCACATCAGCATTAGCACCCAGTACTGCATCCCTGAGTTTCTGGCGAAAATTAATGGAATTTCCCACTAACAGATCAATCGTTTCACCGAAACCCTGGGCATGCGGAGTTCTTGGAGCATCGATTTTTCCTATTGTCCCAATAATACTCTGATCAACCAGAGATGACGGAATTCCGGAAGCAATCTCCCTGAGCCCACCCTGAAAATGATCGAATGTACTCTTTAAGTTTGGATCTCTGTATGAAGCACATGAAAAAACCGGATTGGCAATAGACATCATGGCCATCCCTCCATAAGCTCCACCTTCAACTCTCACTTTGTCCCAGAGATAACCGGTTGAGAGCAGTCGGGACAGCAAAAACAGATGTCCTGCAGTCTCAGGCTCTACTCTTGGGGTTTTCCAGACCTGTGCCACAAAGTTTACTGCTGAACTGATCTCTATTCCCTTTATATTGGTGGGCAAAGCCTGCTTGGTATTGTATATGACCGGCTTCAGTTCTGCTGCAGGGAGCTTCTGGATAAAGTTCTGTAACTGGTCCCTGACCTGGGATGGATTATCAGATGTTACCGACAGGACACAACCATTACGGTTGATAATAATTTTGTGCAATTGTGAAATCGAAGAAATAATCTGATCTATGGAGTCGGTTTTCACAAGGTTATCCAAAAACCTGAGCTGAGAGAGTCCTCCTAACTGTTCATCGATAAAACGTGATGGCAAAAGAAAAGATGCAGCATGAGTGATTGCGAACTGATGCCCCGCACCGATTATAGACGAATGCAGCCCATTACGCTCCTCCAGAAGTACATCATGGATCTGTTTGCGGTTTTCAAGATCCGGAGACAGCAGCAGATCTCTGATAATATCCAGCATCTCCACAAAACGCGGCTGCAGGGCTTTACTGTGTATAAAGGCATGGAAGAAAAGGTCGTTGCGCTCAATATGAGTTTTGCAGATAACAGAAGAATCGATCCCACCTGTAGATAATGCAGTTCTGATAGCCATCTTTTCAAATGAATTTCCTGCAGCCCCGCAACGGGTAATCAATTCACTGTAAATCGGAAGATAAGGAAGAAGATCCTGTGGAACCGCACGAAGATCGAACCCGATATCCAGATAAACTATCCCGGAAGTAAAAAGCTGATGATTGTATACAGGTACTCCATCTATGAATGTTTTTTCTGTGGGGACTTCTCTTTGAGACCTGGGGAGATCCGATTTGAGCAGTTTGGGTAAGGTCGCCAAAGCCTTTTCTGATGGTGGAGTTTTCTGCTGTTCAAGCAGCATACAGGTAAGAGAATGATATCTCTGTTTATCACTGTCTGTAAAGCCTGCAGTTAGCTCAGCAGCATGTTTTTGAGTCTGCTGTTCAAGTTTTTTCCCCATTTCAGAAGATGCGATTATGGTGGAACGTAAACGATGGCTGTTATTCAGCAACCGGTTTCTGATAAGATCCTGGAAAAGCGGTTCCCCTCCTGCCATCCTTTCCTTTATGGATGAAAGAGGTTTTTCAAAAGCAAGATGTGCGCAGGGATCCCCACCATAAATCCAGGACCGGTAACATCTTTCAGCCAGTCGTAAATTATAGGGAAAATGCTCTCCGGTAACTTCCCGAAGAGAGAACTCTACCTGTCTCAATGCACCTTCCAGAAGCTCCCTGTCAAGCCCTTTTTCTGCCTGCTCTTTTAAAGTGTCAACAATAAGTTTTTCAATTTTTGAAGAGTTAGAGGGATCACACTTTCGCAACCCTGCAATAAAAACTGACTGAATCAGATCCGTGTCAAACCCGGAAATATCATCCAGGTCCTCACCCAGGCCCGAATCAACCAGCGCCCGTTTTAAGGGCGAACTTTCTGTGCCCAGAAGATAATGAGTAAGGATTTTTCCGGATAATGTCACAAAAGGATCGGTAGTATCTCCAAAAATCCAGCTCAGTGCAACTGTAGCTGTACCGTCATCTTCCTTTGGTGCCGGGGCTTCAATTTTCAATTCCCTGGCCCGATCCCACAGTGGCTGCTTCTTTACCGTTGAATTAATCTGGATTTCTGAGAAATGGGACAGATAATTATCATCAAGGAAATGAAGAGTTTTTTCTGAAGAGATGTTCCCATAAAGAAAAATAAAAGAGTTTGTAGGATGATAGTATGAGGAATGAAATTCTTTAAACTGTTGATAGCTTAAGTCAGTAATATGTTCTGGTTCACCGCCACTTTCAAAATAATAGGTGGTGTCAGGGAATAGTGCAGAGAGAGTCTTTCTATCCACGTGACTAGAAAAATTTGAAAAAACACCCTTCATTTCATTATATACAATCCCTTTTATTCCTACAGGGCCACTCATGTCTTCCACATCAAAATGCCACCCCTCCTGATAGAAAGTGTTTTCTGTCAAAAGGGGATTAAATACTGCATCGCAGTAAACGTCGACCAGATTAAAAAAATCCTTCTGCACCTGTGATGAAACCGGATATACTGTTTTATCCGGGTAAGTAAGGGCATTGAGAAAAGTCTGCAATGATCCCTTTAATAACTCCTGAAAAGGATCTTTGAGCGGGAATTTTTTTGAGCCACATAATACCGAATGCTCGAGTATGTGGGGAACACCGGTGTTATTGTAAACAGGAGTACGAAATGCTATGGAAAAGAGATTATTGGGATCATCATTGTAAAGATGCAACAGTCTGGCTGCGGTTTTCTGATGCTTGAAAATATATGCAGTTGAATGCAGTTCAGCAATAGGCTGAACTCTCTCCAGGAAAAAGCCCTGAATGACTGAATTCTCACTATAGTTTTGCTGAGGGATTGATTTCCCCATAAAAGATACCCTTTCTATCTTTTCTTCTGACTAAGCCAACTTCGGATAGATTAGAGGCAAATAATATGCCTGAGAATCGAAATATAATATCACTGGTTAGCTTTTACCTTGAAATAAGTCCGTTTTTCAAATTAATCTGAATGCACGGCAAAGGGCATAAGTCTTGCAACAGCTTTAATAATAATGACTTGGTTATTTTAATGATATTGATGGGAAAATCTTATGGATACAAACAAAGGCATTATGCTGGGAAGCCCTCTTCCAGACTTCGGCCTGCCGGACATCGATGGTAATCTGGTGCTCAGTGATCATCTTTTGGGGGCATCGGCAATTCTAGTGACTTTTATCTGCAACCACAGCAGCTACGTTAAACACATCCGTGAAGTGCTGGTAAAACTGATCAGAGAATTCCAACAGTATGGAATAAAAGCGGTGGGAATTAATTCAAACGATATAGAAGCCTCTCCTGAGGATAGGCCTGACCGGATGAAAGAGGATGCACTCACTTTCGGCTATACATTTCCTTATCTTTTTGATGCCACTCAACTGGTAGCCAAAAAATTCAAAGTAAATTGCACCCCGGATTTTCTGGTGTACTCAAAAGAGGGTATACTCACCTACCACGGACAAATGGATGACAGCAGGCCCGGTAATGGGATGCCGGTAACCGGGAAAGATCTGCGGCATGCACTTCAGGCCACTCTTAAAGGTGAGAAAATTTTAACCATGTATCCCAGTTCAGGAGAAAGTATCATCTGGAAAAAAAAGGATGAATTCATGAATTTCAAATCAATTACGAATGATTAAGAGAGACAAACTGTTCCCGCAAAAACACCATGACATTTCCAGTAATGAAAATGACTGATATTTACGCTCATTTATACCAGACTTCATTGTGGTGATTTGAAATCCATGGATTACCCATTTCCAGAAAATCATCAAGAGGCAACTAAATGGTGCCGTTTCTGGCAGCTCTTTTCAGCTTATCATTTGCAAAAATAGCTATTTCAACCCGCCGGTTTTGCTGGCGCCCCGATACCGTACCATTGTCCGCAATCGGTTGACTCTCCCCATATCCGTAAGTTGTTATCCGGGATGGAGTTACTCCCTGTGATTTTAACTGATAGGAAACCGATGATGCCCTCTTTTCAGATAAAGTATTGTTGTACCTGTCAGAACCGGTAGAATCGGTATGCCCTTCCACCAGAATATGGGTATCTGCGTACTTCTGAAGAATTCTTGCAAGATCGTTTACATTCTGGCGGGCTTCACTGCGAAGCACATGAGAATTTACATCGAATAGTATTCCTGAATTAAAGGTTATCTTTATCCCTTCTCCTACACGCTCCACCTTTGCATCTCTCAAGTCCCTGCGAATCTCCTCGGCCTGCTTATCCATGTACCTTCCAATCGCCGCTCCAGCTGCACCACCAACAGCTGCCCCCACAATTGCACCCACTGCCGTGTTTCCAGCTTTATAACCTACCAAGCCCCCTACAACCGCTCCGACACCTGCCCCGATCGTACCTCCCCTTGCCATATGATTCCAACCACAACCACTGATAAGGTAACCACAAAGCAGAATCACCACAAAAGTATGCATCTTTCTCATTTTTACTTGCCTCCAATATTTTCTGATTATTTACTGGTTTATTATGTATCAGACATCAATTCATTAAGATAATTTACGCTCATCTTTCTACCGGTCACTGATCTTTTCTATTTGCCCTTTCTTTCAAAATGATCTGGA
Source organism: uncultured Fibrobacter sp. (assembly GCA_964411655.1). GTDB lineage: Bacteria > Fibrobacterota > Chitinivibrionia > Chitinivibrionales > Chitinispirillaceae > JAAYPC01. The sequence goes on along the minus strand of CAYPMS010000034.1, from coordinate 23,881 downwards.
TTATATCATAACATTATTGTAAAATCTTCTCCATGAAAGCTTTAGATATCCATTTAAAATCAAAAGTCTTTTCAGTCTTGTTTGCTCTTTCTTTTTCAGTTCTGGGCGAAACAGAACAAAATGAATGGAAATTTAATGCTTTATATATTTCTAATTTTGCCAGATATATCAGATGGCCAGATTCCTCTTCCCAAAGAATAATCACAGTTTTAGGAGACAATCCGGTCTTTGATGAACTGGTTAAAATCTCAAGCCTTATATCAGAAAATATCGATCTGATAATCCAGCGCGAAACAAATGCAGAAGATATTACCTGTACACACATCCTTTTTGTCCCTGCAAACCGCAGTGAAGAGCTTTCCCAGATAGTAAAAAGGTTTACCAGCCATCCAGTATTGATTGTAACTAACAAAAAAGATACGATTTTACAGGGGGCCTGCATAAATCTTGATAATAAGTATTGGAAACTGAGATATGAAATAAGCCTAAGAAATCTTCAAAATCACAATTTGACTGCTGATCCCCAATTATTTAAAATGGGTAAAGTGATCAATTAAGTATACAAAGATTTATCATGCTTTATTCAAGGAACAATTCAGATGGAAATGAAAGTCTTCCATTTTTTTATTAATTAACCAGAATAAAACAGCCACTATATAAATTTACATCAGGTAACTTATATGAAGATACTGATTGCCGATGATGAACCAATCAGCCAGAAAAAACTGGCAAAACAGATCTCTGGCCTGGGCCATGAAACCATTACTGCCTCAAATGGCAAGGAAGCTCTTTCGCTTTGGATCCAAAACCGGCCGGCAATGGTAATTACCGACTGGATGATGCCTGAAATGACCGGATTGGAACTGGTTAAAGAGATAAAACGTCTTCAGGGCAGCACCTACTGTTATGTGATCATGATTACTTCACAGGATGATTTGGATCATCTGGTAAACGGTATCGAAAGCGGTGCAGATGATTTTCTTACAAAACCATTCATCAAGGAGATCCTTGGTGTTAAAATCAAAGCAGCAGAAAGAATACTGCATTTCGAAAGCAGAGATATAGTCATTTTTGCACTGGCCAACCTTGCCGAAACGCGGGACAATGATACTGGAAACCATCTTGATCGTATTCGCCATTACTGTAAAGTCCTTGCAAAGCACATTTATTCTGAAGATACCAACAGGCCGATCTCCCCGGTGTTTACAGAGAATCTGCTTCTTACCAGTCCACTTCATGACATCGGTAAAATTGGAATCCCCGATTTTGTTCTGCTTAAGCCCGGACGTCTGGATGAAAAAGAATACGCTATAATGAAAAAACACACAATTATCGGATATGAAGCTCTTAAAGCCGCTGTCGAAAAATATCCAAATGCCGAATACCTGAAAATGAGCGCTGAAATTGCCCTTTATCATCATGAGAAATTTGATGGTTCCGGATATCCTCATGGACTTAAGGGGGAAGACATTCCACTGGCTGCCCGTATTGTTGCTCTTGCGGATGTCTACGATGCGCTGGTCAGTAAAAGAATCTATAAAAGCGCTATGCCCCATGATACCGCCAAATCAATTATACTGGAAGAAAAAGGAAAACATTTTGACCCTGCGGTAGTGGATGCTTTCCTTAAAGGAGAAGATGAGTTCCTTGAAATTTTAAACCGCTTTAAAATAAGCTGAGCCTGTTATGAAACCTGGAAATGTCAATTACCTGAAAAATAAAAGCGTTTTAATTGTTGATGACTATAAAATCAATCAGGAGCTTTTGAAGATTTTTGTCCAACAGGCAGATGCTATTGCCCTTTGTGCATCAAATGGTGCTGAATGCCTTGAAACCCTCAAAAATAACAAGGTGGATATGATTCTTATGGATCTTAACATGCCACAAATGAATGGTCTTGATACCACTACTGCAATCAGAGCCATGCCACAATTTGCAAATTTGACTATTATCGGGATTATCGGATATGAAGACCAGGAAGAGATTGATTTATGCAGACAGGCTGGAATGAATGATGCAATCCCCAAATTTACTATTAATGCAGATAAACTGACTGAATTAGCTGAAATTTATTTCGGTAAAAATACCCATAACGCTGATCCATCAACTGTTGCCATGACCACAGTTGATAAATCCGATGTTAAACCAGTAATCGATTTTGATAAGGCATTAAGAGATTTTGAGAACGATTCCGAATTGCTGTTGAGCTTGACAGTAGATTTTTCACTGACTTTAAAAAAACAGTTTGATATTATAAGAGATGCTTTGCATAAAAATGATCTGAAAAAGATAGAAATGGAAGCACACACAATTAAAGGCGGTGCTGCAAACATTCATGCATATCTGCTGGCAGAATCAGCCAGAGCGCTGGAAAAGTCGTGCAAAACCTCTGAAAGCAGAGACACAATACTTAACAACCTTTCATCCTTACAAAAGCAAATTGATAATTTCTCCTGTTTTGTTCAATGCAAGCTTATCCAACCTGTGCTTAAGGACGTTTAATCAAAGGTATTTTTAAGCTGCCTGATTGCAAAACCCTTTTTCTGATTATTTTATTCTTTTCCCGATATATTATTCTTATTTGGTAACCTGACAATAAACCTGGTCCCCACACCGACTCTGGATTCAAAATCAATAGTGCCGCCGTGATTCTTTGTGATAATAAAAAAAGATACAGAAAGCCCTAAACCTGTACCCACCCCTACCTCTTTTGTAGTGAAAAAAGGCTCAAAAACCCTTTTTTTAATTTCATCTGGTATACCCGGGCCATTATCCTCAACTTCCACTCTTACAAATGAGTCTTCATTTATCGTACGTACCGTAATCTGTGCAATGAAATCATTGCTTTTCTTTTCGTAAAGAGCATGCGCAGCATTTTTCAGCAGATTAAGAATAACCTGTTGAATCTCGGTAACATTACAGAAAACAGCAGGCAAATTATCCTGGTATTCCCTTATCATCTTTATTTGTCGGAAATCGAATTTTTTCTTCAATTCATATTCATTCTGAGCAAGTTCAATTGTCTGATCTATCAGCTCGTTCATGTTTGCAGGAGTTTTAGACTGATTACTCATTCTGCTGAACTGAAGCATATTCGCCACAATTTCACTTGCCCGCTTTGATGCAGAAAGTATCCCATCCAGATAATGTATTACTTTGCGTTTTTGCAGATAATCATTGACAGAATCAAGTTTCAGGTTAAATTCTGATGCGATTTCAACATTTCTTGGATTCTGGCTTGAGAGATGTCTCAGTATATTCTGTACTCCCTGGCTTATGATAGCCAGTGGATTATTAATCTCATGGGCCATTCCCGCAGCCAAGCCTCCCAATGAAATCATTTTCTCATTCTGTATCATCATGCTTTCCATGCGGTTTTTCTCAGTTACATCATCTATTACGATGACAATTCCCTGGTTCTCATCCTGAGCAAGAGGAAACATTCCGACATTGAGATAGATCTGCTGGGACATTTCACTCCTTTTGTATACAACTGAAAATGACTGTGGAATCCTTTTCTCCATGCAGCTTTTCAATCTATCCTGCTTATCCGCTAACATTGTCAGGACATTGCTTAGTGGACGGTGAATCAGGGAATCAGAACTTGTACCCAGAAAACTAACAGCAGATGCATTTACCTGCTTTATCAAACCATCAGGATCAACCGCAATAATAACAGAAGAAAGTGAATCTATGATCTTTTTTAAATAAGCCCTGAGTTGCATTGTTTCCTGCTGGGATAAAATCCTGTCAGCAATCTCATTTTTCAGGGAAGTAACATATTGATTAAGCTGCTTTACCATCAAATCAAGGCTTCTCTGAAGCTGCCCTATCTCATTTTGATGTGTCTGAGGAATTCTTATTGAATAATCGGATTCATGCGTTATCTTTTCTGCCAGTTTTTTAAGCTCTAAAACAGGAGTAGAAATGATCAACTGCAACCTGAGAGCTAAAAGATATGATACCACCATAATCACAAAGAGTACCAGAAAGTAGATACCGGCAGAAATAAAAAGTTTTTTGTATATGGCTTCTGTTGACACTTTCATTAAAAAAGTACCAAAGAGCTGATTTTCCTGTTCAATGGGAATTGAAATGTAAAGGCAGTATTTATCAAAAGCCAGGAAATCAGAACTTATATGACCGGTAAAAATCTCATCATTGTAATCATTATCACCTTTCCCGTAAGAAGCAAAAATGGTCCCTTTTGCATCCATTACTGTAGCCTTCAAAACCATGGGTATAGACCTGAAAGACAGTAACAGCTCATTTGCCCCCAGTTCATCATTAAATAAAAGAGGTGATTTGACATTTTCAGCCATGAGTCTGGCTGTAAATTGCATGCTGTTTTTCAGGTCGTTGCGCGAATTTAAAAAATCATAAACAATGGAGAATGAAAAAGACAGTGTAGTTGAAAAGAGTGTTACCAGCAGAATAATGAAAATCAGTTGATTTTTCAATGAAATACTGTTTTTCAAGATTACTGCTCCTTATTGCTGACAACCGTAGATTTTTGCATCAAATGATGACTGATCTTAAACCCGGCCTTCGAGGCTTCTGTTTCGTTTATATAACAGGCGATTCTGGATTTTTCGATACCCAGAGTCAGTATTACTCCTTTCCGTATTAAATCCGGTGAGTCACTTACTGTCAACACCGGTAACTTACCGGCGATTTCACAAATTATTCTGATATTTCCTTTCTGGGAACTTGGAATGAAAATCAAATCACACCCAGAGATTTTATCCACATTATCAATTTCAAGAAATCTTACCGCCTTATTTTTCACTTTTTTCGCATAAAATGTCTTTTCCAGATAGGATATCATCTTATCATGAGGGAATACTCCTACCACAAAGGTACTCTCCTTCGTGCCAGCATTTTCTTTTGTATCAGGCCAGTTTATAAATCGAATTGCAGCTTCCAGGAACAAAGCCTTAAGAGTTAATTCCTCAATTTGTGCCTGAATTACAAAGCTATTTAGTAGCAGGATAATTGCAGCCGTGTTAATTGTACTTTTATGAATCCGGAAACAAGTGGATTCATTAGGATTTAAGGGCATCTATTTTTTTCCCGTGCAATTATGAACAGTTTCTCGGTTGGACAAGTCTCCATGAAGTGGAAACCTGATTTGAAAAGAAGTCCCTTTCCCGGGAGTGCTCTGCACATCAATTTTGCCATGCAGATTTTTAACACAATATAGAACACTAGTCAACCCCAGACCTGTCCCTTTTGCCCCATCCTTCGTGGTAAAGAGTGGATCAAATATTCTGGCCATAGTCTGCCGGTCCATTCCAATACCGGTGTCACGGACCTCGATGCAGATCTCCTTGATTTCTTCACCATTTTCTGAACTGGTAATATTAGCCGTTGTAAATAGAAGAGATCCTCCATCCGGCATCGCATCACGGGCATTTATTCCAAGATTAAGAAATGCATTCTGTAACTGAGCTTCATCACCCATGATATGGTAATCTGCAGCCTGTAAATGAAGCTCTACGTTGATTTTCCTGCAATTTGGAAGAAGCATGGCCTCGGTGTCGCAAAGAACTTTGTGCATATCCACCACTTTAAGCTCATCTTTTCCTTTTTTTACAAATGTAGTAATCCTCCGCGCTATGTTCTGCCCCATTGCTATGATACCATTTATTTTTTCCAGATACTCTACTTCTGCACTCCCCTGCTGCATTTTTGAGCGTAAAAGAACTGTATAACCGGTAAGGGCAGAAAGAATGTTGTTGAAATCATGCGCAACACCACTGGCCAGAAGTCCCAATATTTCCATTTTCTGTGCGGCTACGATCTGTTTTTCCAGCTCTCTGCGGTCCTCTTCTGCCTTCTTTCTTTCTGTTATGTTTCTGGCAACAGCCAATATCTGCGGAGTCCCATCCATTGTAACCAAAGAGGCACTTACCTCAACCGGAATAACTGCAGACGCTCCTGATTTCAGAGATGACTCAAACAGAATATGTTTCCCCTGATTAAGATCTGCCAGGTATTTACTCAGCACATCCTTCTCTGTTTCAGTAAATAGTTCAAAGATCGTTAACTTAAGTATCTGTTCCCGTTCACAATCCAAATACTGAATCGCTTTTTGGTTGATATCGATGATATTTCCCTGCTGATCATGAATTATGATGGCATCAGCAGCAAGGTTGAAGAGCGTTTTGAATTTGAGTGTACTTTTCAGAAGATCCTGTGTGCGTATTGCCACTTCCTCTTCAAGATGTTGCCTGTACCTTTTGTTCTCCTCAAACAACCGCTTTCTTTCCAGTACACGTTTGACCGACAATTCGAGTATGGAATAATCGTGAATAGGTTTGAGAATATAATCCCATGCCCCTAATTTCAGGGTCTGAACTACATCATTTAATGTCCCGGTTCCTGAAATCACAACCACTGGAATTTCAGGAAACTCTTTCTGCATGGCAGCCAGCACATCAAGGCCGTTCATTTCCGGCATACGTAAATCGGTCAATACCAGATCCGGTACCTCAGAGCGAATCAACTCCAGTCCAAGCCGTCCGTTATCTGCCTGCAACGTCACAAAACCAATGTCTTCGAGATAATCACAAACGTACTCTCTTAACAGATCTTCATCTTCTATCGTTAATATCCGAATATTTTTTCTCTCCTCAGTTGTATCTGAAAGCATATCTGCTCCGATTCATAAAAAATTCAGCTTCAGAAATTTTTTGTCAGTTTCAGCCCAAAAGTCCTCTGGTCTGTTGAGTAAAGTTCCTTCTGGTCGGGAAGAGACATATGCTGCCAACGTAATGAGTTAATTACATACTTCTGGTATTCCGGTTCCGGGGGGCTGTCTACACCCAGGATATCATACATAAAGAATGACAGCTCGAAATCGTGCGGAATATAAAAATGAATGCTGGCATTGAGTTTTTTTGATACCGACTTTTTCAGAAATTGTTTCCATCCCAAATCTTTTTTACTGTCAGTGATGTTCCAGTAATTAAACCCGGTATCCTTGTCATATAACATATCTCTGCCCTGAAGGCCCCAGAAAAGCCGCAGGTTTGCATGAAATGACATCCAGTTTACAGGCATAACAGTCATGTACAGCTTGGTTATATTAGAAGCTATATTCAGGAAATTCTTTCCATCTGCAGTAATGGCATCTTTTACTATATTAATCGGTATAGTATCAAAGAGCGTATCAGAAGTAATTGGATAATATTTAATCTTTCCCTCTTCAGGCTCAAAAATGCTGCCATATGAAATCACTCTGGGTCTGATAAAATATTTTTCCTGTTCTTTTACATCCGTATTAACAGGCCGCTGAAATGAATGATTCACTCCAGCTTTGAAATATCTTGATTCATACTTTGCTTCAATTTCAGCATTTAAATACCCGTAATTCCCTACATTGATAACCCTGAAAAATTTTTGTGACCATACAAAAAGGTCAGAAACATTACCATAGGCTACCGATGGCATAACGGAGAAATTATCCCCAAACTTGTGATAAGAAGAGAACTCGACCGAACGGGTTTTTTCCGGTTTAAGGCTGTGAAGTTCATCCAGTTCCGGAATCAACACATATTCACTGTTTTCATCCGGCTTATTGTATGGTTTTGCAAAGGATAACCCGCTATTATAGAGTTTCCCGTTATCATAATGGTATTTATTGTATTCATAATTATCTGCACTACCGTTATTGGAAGAGGTCTGATACATCAACTTTAAAGAGTGTGACTGATTTGGACGGAAAACCAGAGCAATTTTTGGATTAGCCATAAATGCGCGGGTATGAAAATCGAGTCTGCCTCCCAGGTGTGCACCAAATTTATGAGTAAAATCATAAAAACCCTCTGTAAAAAGAGAGAATGTGTTATAGTTTATTTTTGAAACTACCGGATGCTCCTGTTTTTCCTCAAATTCATTTTTACCAGTCAAATCATCTCCAATGTGATCCAACCGATATTCCAATCCGGTTGCCATTTGAAGTCGGGGAATCGATTTGAGATGATAAGTTGCGTTAAAGGTTAAACGCTTCTCACCAAATGTCTCTTCCACAAAATCCTGATTTACAGCAGGATGCATCATATCCCAATAATTGACAATTCCACTGTCAGTAACATATTCATGATATTCCGATTCATATTTATAACGTTCTCTTTTTTCTGAACCAACTCTGGTTGTATTGCCATCAAAACTAACTTTTGCCGATATTTCATCATTACCTGCCGGTAAAGTATAACCAGCTTCCACCATAATGTTGTCACTGAGATACTGGTGTAAATTATCTCCATAAGACTCACAACCCTGAGACCAGAACAGATCATCAAACCTTATTATTTTACCGTCGATTAATTTATTGCCGTTAGATGAATCGGTTGGGGATCTGTCCTTTAATTCCGGCCAGGGATCAATTATAAACCACCCTCCCGCATTTTCCTTCTGACGGGTAGCCCGTGCATAAATATTGAAATTTCCAATCTCCCATAAAGCAGATATTTTCCAGTTTCCATCTGTCGAACCGAAATTTCCATCAGAGGGTACCCCATTTTTAACCATGTTTTCCGGACTTACCCAAAACGGATAAGGCCATTGTCCCCTGCCATATATTCTGGACTGGTGAGTATCAAAACCATCGGATTTACGAAAGCCCAGAGAAAAAGAGAGAGAGCTGCTTTCAATGTTTCTGTAAATGGAAGCCTGATAAGAATGTGAATTGTTTTTACCCAGCGAAACACTCACCTCTGTCTGATTCTGTTCGACTTTTCTGGTAATAACATTTACAATGCCTGCTATTGCGCCTGAACCATACACCAGTCCGGCAGGCCCTCTCAGTACTTCCACTCTTTCTATATCATCCAGCAAACCCAGTACTGTCTCACCCTGAAAACCATCCCTTGCCTGGGTATTTAGCTTATGACCATTGACCAGATATATGATTTTAGTGTTGCGGTCATTTGCCACCCCACGCAGACCCCATAAGGTTCCATTCCATTTATTATACATGTATTGAAATCCTGGAACATAAATTTCCAGTAATTCAGAGATGTTTCTGGCACCGGATGTTCTTATCATCTCCCTGCTGATAACAGTAATACTGGCAGGGGTTTTCTCCAGATTCAGATCCAGAAAAGAACCTGAGCTTACAGTAAGCTCAAGGAGATAATCCAGATAGGCGATGTCCTGAGATGAATGTTCCGAGTTTTCTGAAACATCGGCATTTTGAGAATAGGTACTGGTTTGCCACAGTATAATCATCCAGGTAATTCTAAATAATTTACTGCATTTACAAAAAAAATTATCGCCTTTTCTCTCATCATCAACTGGTAATTTCATGATAAACCTGCTTAGAAAGTAAAGATTAAAGTTTAATAGGCGAGTAATTGGATAAACCGGTAGCCTGAAAATTTTTATTGTATCAAAGGTACATTAAAAAAGCAAGTACAACTTATCAGAAAATTGCCAAAAGAAATAAGGCGATTTTAGATAATATTTTTGTGAATCACAAACTTCCGAAAAAAGCGAAAAACACATTTTTGAAATTCGAAAAGACTGCTTGGGGTTTCAAAATTATTTTTTTTCGGTCGGCAAATCGATTCTGTTACAGAGACAGCCAAATTCAATTCTCTATTGATGGAAGAAACGATTCTGAGATACTTTACTCTATCATGTTAAATATCAATCATTTCCAGGGTTATAAAAGTATAGTTCAGCAGCCCATAAGCAGCTTTACTGCTTATATATTAAATTCCTGCATCACATCTGCTCAACCCTGAACCCGCCTGGGTCTATCGTGACTCTGTAGAGTTCATCAAATCCCTCCTCGATTCGAGGTATAACCAACTTTTTCAAGGTGGCTCTTATTCCTTTTTCCGGAATCACCTCTTTGCCTTTGCGATTAAAATTCCGTTGCAAAGCCTCTTCCAGAGATGTATCAAAAAAGTAACCCGTTACCCGATATTTATGCCGCTTTGCTTCTTTTATATACCTTTGCCGCTTTATAACAGTTGGATTAGTGTTATCTATTACAAAGCGCATCAAGGAGTCATAGCAGGTTTGAAGAAATAGAGATTCTCTGTGTCTGGTTCTGAAAAGATCCAGGCTGATCCTTACATGAGTATTAAAGAAACGTTGCTTGTAAAAGGTGGATTTTCCTGAAGCCTGAATACCGATAAATATAATTGCCTGCATAATCTGCCTGTTTTGAATCACATTATAAAAAATTGCGTACCTATTCTGCTCAAATCTATTTTATCACCCTATTCATTATAAAATTTAAACTACTAAATAATCCGGAGGGAAAAATGGGTAAAGGTGATTCACGTACAAAAAGAGGCAAAATTTTTAAAGGAACTTTTGGAAATAAAAGACGCCGTAAAGGAAAAACAGAAAAGAAACAATAAGGCCTTCTTTTTTCCGGATATATACTGCCACAAAAGCAGTAGAAATTCCTTCAGTTTGTCGAAACACAGGCAATATCTTTCGGGTGGATTATCTGCGTAATAAATTCCACCTTTTTTTCTATTTTTAATTTTCCCCGTTCAATAACTTCACTATACTTAAGAATCGGTCAAACACTTGAAAAATGAGATAACCCGGATGGGAAAGCAGCTTGCTGTGCTGAGATCTCAAATCCGTATTATTCAGAATACACCAGTGGGGCAGACTGTTGGCTGAAATCTATTTTTGAGTGACTTAATATGAAAAGCATCGAATCTCGATCTCACGGTTATCCGCTTTCTTTATCAGATATACACCTCTGGAAATCATTCGATTTGCCGATAAGCCAATGCCGTTTCTTTTAATAACTCTTCCGTTAAGATCATAAATAATATCGTCAGAATTGATTCCTGGCACTCTGTCTTTTATCGGAAGTAAATCTCCTGAAGAATACCCAATCGAGACAGGGTCGACCGGTATAAAGTACCATTGCTGACTGTTGCTGGCAGAGGAATTATCTGTACTCTGCCTCACCCGCCCATCCTCTTTACCTTCGAGTACCATGGCATTAAAACGATTGGCAATTTTGTAGCAGCCTTTTTCAACCTGCAATATCTGCCACTGCTGGCTGAAACGCTTGTCAGCTCTCTGGCAGAAAACAGAAAAATCGCCTCCGATATCAAGTACCAGGTTACCTGCAGTCGAAATAACAGTAAAACATCCGTTATAAAGATCTTCCAATTTCCAGATCTGGCTTGTTTTATTCTGTGATGTCTGCTGTGAAATCAATCCAGTGCTGCTTGCATCCAGAGCCATATGGGTAGTCCGGTTTTCTATCCTGTAACATTGACCTGAGATGATCTCCTTATCAGCAGAAACAATTCTCCAGAGCTGGTTATCTTTGTAGGAAAAATTACCCAGAACCGCTTCAGCACCACTGCTTTTAGAACCGCCCGAAATCTCTGCTGTTTTTCCCAGTGTGTTGACACTGACAAGCCGGTGATAACCATCGCCACAATCGATAACATGCCACTTCTGATTATAACCATCATTCCATTCATACTGAAGAATCTTTGCACCGACTTCTCTTGAGGAACCAGATACATCCAGAACTTTACCGCTGGCCACAGAGGTTATTTTAAAGTGCGATGCCCCGATATTCTGAATGCGCCACAGTTGTGAATTCGCACCAGTATAGGTTTGCTGCTGAACTGCAGAACCACTGGTTGTGCCCAAAACCATTCCTGAATGCTTTGCTGTAATTGTATAGATTCCATCCGGAAAATATCTTGCCCCGGCAGACCACTCTCCGCTTTGCGCATCGATATTGTACTGATCATACCATTTAACCGAAAGATTAGTACCATTAACTTCAATTGGAAGAAGTACGATTCGTGACATACTATAATTATTAACTGCCCAGCGGTCACCAGTGTAAAGGAATGTCGTTTTGTTGCTGCCTTTTACAGTTACTGCAAAGCCAACCTGAGATTCATAAGTGTGGGTGTTACTGGTTGCGATCTTTCCACCTGCAGTCCATGGACCGGCTAACTTTGTGGCATAGAAATAATGGTTGTCATTGAAATCCCATCCAGTGCACCAGGACATCAGCCAGAAATAGCAGCCGCCACTTTTGATGATTGCATGTCCTTCACATTCCATATCATCACTGGCAGAACCCCTGTAAATCTCCCGCACTACTTTTGTATATGTGCTATCAAGCTCAAAAAGACTGACATTCTGGTTTCCCATGGTGGTACAGATAAGATAGCCTCTGCCGTCATCGTCCTGATAGACATTTATATCGCGGCTGTCTATATCCAAAGGCCGGAAATGAGAATGGAATGTATAGTCACCCCCGATAGTGTTGCAGGTCGCTAATCCGACTTCAGCAGTCTTGTAGGCATTATGCCCCTCGTAATGCATCCACATGACAAACTGTCCGGTTTTTTGGTTGTGAAGGATTTTTGCCCTTTCGACTACTGCATCGTTATCAAGATCGGGATGAGAGGTTTTCTTCAGTATCTGATTGACAAAAGTCCAGTTTTTAAGATCCGGTGAAGAATAAAGGTTAATACCCACAAAGGCATAATTGTTTGCACTGCGATCCATGCCCCAAAGGTAGTACAAGCTATCCACTTTTATGATACCACCTTCAGTAGCAGCAATCAGTTTCCCATTGGAATCCCGCCAATCTCCACCTGGAATGATAAGATCGGTTTGTGCAGCTGCAGTTTGTATTAATCCGGCAATCAGGCACAATAAAAGCCACTGAAATCTAACGTTTGCCATGATGGTTTTCCCCCCGTTATATTCTTTATTATAAGAATATAATGTTAAAAACCAAAATAGCCCAGATTACAATTTCATATCTCGGATTCGGATTTGAAATTTCGGATTTCAAATTTGAGATTGAGGTTCCCTGTCTGGATTTAATGTCGTTATTTGTTATAATCCTGAGCTCTGAATAGCTTTCCACAGATCTGCTCTTCAAGAAGCACCGGAACCAGTGCACCAGGAAGGACCGATTCAACCGGATTAGGGGCATTTGGTCCACCCAAATCGGTTCTCAGCCATCCAGGATCCAAAAGATTCATCAGCACACCAGTACCCTTTAAATGTACAGCCATATCGAAAACAAATTTATCCAGTGCTGCTTTTGAAGCTGCATAGGGCATAAGCTGCGGTTCATCCTTTATACCGGAAGTGACGTTGACCACCCGTCCAAAACCACGTTTAACCATGCGGGGGATGAGAATATTACAGATAGTAATAGGAGCTATCGTATTTACAAGAAAACTCTTCAGGTATTCATCCTGGGTTGCGGTGTAAAAATCTGTGCGGTAAGCAGTCATTACTGCAGCATTATTGTAGAGAATATCGATTCCCCCGGAAAGTTGCTCCGCCTTTTCTGCCATCACTTTCACTGCTTCGATATCACTGAGTTCTGCCTCCAGCTGAATTACTTTTACATCCTTTGACAGTTGCTTAGCCACAGGAGCAGTGTGTCCATTACTTCTGCTGTGAATAACCAGATTGCATCCTCTGGCAGCCAAAGCATAAGCCACCTGCAATCCTACTCCCCTTGAAGCACCAGTCACCAAAGCCCATTTATTGCTGATATCAATCATTATCAAATCTCCTTTTCATCTGTAACAACTGAATAAATTCTCATTTCTTAGCAGACTTTTTTTTCTTGACCAATACAGGGAGAAGAGCATCTGCGACCGATGAAACCGATGTATAAGAATCGATTGAATAGTATTGGTACCATCCGCAGTTTCTTTGACAGGATTTCATCAACTGCCTTCCTTCCTCTGCTTCAGAAGAAGCAAGCCAGCTCATCAGATCGGTATCCCGCAGGTCTGGTCCCTTTCTCCCCAGAATATGACAGGGATAATAAAGATGACCATCAGCAGCAATAATCACCGAACCTGATGAACATTTCCGATTGCGAAATGCTTTAAAATATCCTTGGGGCGTATGGATCGTATATGGATACTGTTTTCTCAGATAAATCAGCTTTCTCTCCAGAGACTCAAGATCCGGAAAACAATCTTCAGCATTATCCATGTGAGTTGCCGGTATTATCACTATATTTGCCCCCATCTGATAACAGATCTGCACTTTTTTATCCAGTGCATCAATAGTGTCTCTGGTTACCACAGTCTGTACGGAAAGCTGACATGGAAGAGAAGTTAGTGAGGGTAAAATATCAAACATCTCCAGATTATCATGATCCTCATCAATCGAGACATGAAGAAAATCTATATACCTCGCATACTCCTTGACTGGATAAGAAAGAATATTTCTTGCGCTGGTAGTAAAAAGAAGATAAAACTTACAGGAACGGGCAAATGAGAGCAGTTCCGCAATATCCTGTCTTAAAAGCGGTTCACCACCTTCAAAGCTGGTCATCAGTATCGAAGAACGGGAGAGGTTTTTCAGAATCGCTTTTATATCTTCGGTGGAAAGGTCCTTTACCGGATCCTTTTTGACGTTACAGAACCGACACCCGAAATGACAGCGGGTAGTCAGTTTGAAAGATGCGTAAAAAGGGTAAACCGATTTTTGCTTTATCAGATTATTAAAAAGGCCCTTTATGGTAGGGAAATAAAATGCTAAAGGTAAGATTCTCATATACTGCTCCGGAAAAAACAGAAAATAAACACTGTGGTTGGAAGGTACAATTTATTTGTGTTATATTGATTAAACCAAACTTTTCAGAGAATCGAAGAACTATTCAACAATCTCTATTCTTACTCTGGCCACACCTTTCTTTATTATCCCCAGCTCACGCGCAGCTTTTTGAGAAAGATCAATTATTCTTTTTTTAGAAGGAAATGGTCCTCTGTCATTGATCCGCACGATAACCGAACGATTATTGGCCAGACAAGTTACTTTCACTTTTGTCCCGAAAGGAAGTGTAGGGTGAGCAGCAGTTAAAAGGCTGTTACTGAAAATTTCACCACTGGCAGTCTTTCGGCCTTCAAATTTGTTGCCATAGTATGAGGCCAGACCAGTGTTTTGATAGATTACATTCGCAGTTCCATTTACCCTTGCAGCCCATTTTCTGACAGTAACATTATTAGAATCTCTTTTATTATCAGATGGACGGGTATATCGTGGTGAAAGTGAACATTCGGATAACAAAAAAAATGCTACACAAAGGAAAGAAAAAAGAGTTTTTTTAAAATTTTTCAGAAATCCATGCTCCTGCAGTAATATACCTTTAACATCGTTTTTTGTTGAAAAAACGATATTATGACTATCGTAGTGAATAAAAGCAGAAGACATTCAGATTTGAATCAGAGTCCCTGGAGTTTATTAATTTCTTTGGTTAACTGTCCAACATGTTTGAGTTCCTCAATCACCAGCTTATCGATTTCGTTTTTACCCATACTTTGTGGGACAAGCTCTTTCATTGAGGAATACAAAACTACTGCTTCTCTTTCTAAATCCAGTGCTTTTTTAAGGATTTCCAGTGGGGTTCTGCAGGAATCGATAGCAAAGCTCTGATTTATGTAAAGCTTATTGTCCGCAACAGCTTTCAGATAGAGATGGATCATGTTATCAGGATCATACTGAAATTGTGAGTTTGCATTTTCGGGGAGGTCTGCTCTGAGCTGTTTAAAGAGTTCCACATGATTACCCTCCCATGCAGCCAGTTTAGCAAACATGGCTTTTAAAAAAGGATCACTGGTTCTATTTTCGGCTGCCAAATAGAAATTTTTTCCGTTCTTCTCAATTTCAATTCCAATATCAAATATCTCATTTGCATTAAAAACCTTTGTCATGGTTTTTCCTTTTTTGAAAAAAAGACTGACTCAAAAGATAAAAATATGTTTGTTATTTATGAGGGGCAAATTTTTTGGGGGAACTTGCAAAGAGAAGAAAAACTTTCCCGGCAGGGCAAGAAAGTTTTGCCCTGACCGAATAACACAATAAATCAGCTTTCTACCGGTTGTACGCTATATTGTTTTATGAACTCTTCAACCTCTTTGAAGGCATCATCATCAGGGATTTGACGAGCAGGATGCTTGCAGAAATAAGAGGAAGGGGCATGCAGAACACCACCAATACCCGAATTGAGAGCCAGTTTACAGCAGCGAATCGCATCGATAGCCACACCGGCACTATTAGGAGAATCCTCAACCGAAAGACGTAACTCCAAATTCATGGGAACATCACCAAACAGTTTCCCTTCCATACGGATAAAGCAAATTTTCTGATCGTTTTGCCAGGGGACATAGTCAGAAGGTCCCACATGAATATTTCTATTACTGAGTCTGGATGCTGCCACCGATTGAACCGCTTCGGTTTTTGATTCCTTTTTGGATTTGAGCCGGTTTCGATTAAGCATATTAAGAAAATCAGTGTTGCCACCGGTATTGAGCTGATAAGTTCTCTCAAGCTTAACTCCGCGCTTTTTGAACAGATCCGTAAGAGTACGATGAGTAATGGTAGCTCCCAGTTGAGCCTTGATATCATCACCGATAATAGGAATATTCCTTTCCTGAAATTTCTTAGCCCACTGAGGATTACTGGCGATAAAAACAGGCATGTTATTGACAAAGGCTATACCTGCATCCAGTGCACATTGTGCATAGAACTTGGTTGCTTCCTCTGAACCCACCGGCAGATAATTCAGAAGTATTTCCGCACCACTGGATTTGAGTATTTGCACAACCTTGTCATGATCTGGCTGTTTTTCCGAACTTACTTCGAATCTGACATCAGCATCATAATCCTGCATATGCTCTGAAACTCCATCAAGTACGTTACCCATCTGTACCTTTACACCGGTGGAGGGCATTTTGGGACAAAACACTGTGGTGCAGTTCGGAAGAGAAAAAATAGCCTGATTTACATCGAGCCCAACTTTTCTTTTATCGATATCAAAGGCAGCTACTACTTCAATATCAGAAGGGCAATACCCTCCGATATCCCAATGCATAAGACCAATAGCCTGGTGTGGTTGCTTATCTCTGTAATACTCGATACCCTGTAAAAGAGAACTAGCACAGTTACCCACACCCACAATAGCAATTTTTATTCTGTCCATAAACAGAAGCCTCCCAGAAAATCAATTGTTTTAATATTCTACGGATACGAAAGGTTAAAACGGATAACTTTCTTCCTAGAACAGTTGGAGAATATAGTAATTGGAAATGGGAATTAATACCGTTTTTAATCGGCCGCTCTCCGTAGTGTCTACTTAAGTTCAGACCGACTAATTTCTTGCAATGATTATGCCAGAGGGAAACCTACCCGCTTAAAACGGGTAGGGATTATTCAATTTAATGACTCCACTTTCCATGGCGAACCAGAGGTTACCACTTCCATCTTTGAACAATTTCTGAATCTGTGCAGCAGGAATCCCAAATTGCTTTGAATCAGTATTCCATTCATCACCATTAAACTTGATAAGTCCGGTTTCGGTACCAAACCAGATTCTGCTTTGACTATCTACCATAATGGCTTTTATACCTTCCTGAATCTCCAGATAGTTTTTCCAAACCCCATTTTCGAAGCTATTAACATCCTTTTCACCAACCGCCGCCCAGATAGTACCCTTGCGAGCATCCACGGCCAATGCTTTTACATCATTCCAGCTCAGCTTGCCCTTTTTCATGTCATAGACAGTCCAACTGCCATTATCATAAACACTGATCCCTTTATTTGTACCAAACCAGACAGCACCTTTATTATCGATTACCAGAGCCTGAACCTTTTCACTCACCAGACCTTCGATCTTTTTCCAGGAACCATTCTGGAATACCGCAGCTCCATTCTCAGTTCCCACATAAATTTTCCCGTCTTTTGAAGCCACAATATCGTTAACCGAATTATCCGGCAGCCCCTCTTCGGTAGTATAAGAGGTGAACTGATTACCGCTTCTTACAGCGACTCCGTTTTTACCGCCGATCCAAACTTTACCACTTGCATCAATAGTCATACAAGTTACATCAGAGCTGGCGATCTTACCCATTTGAGGGTACTTCTGCTGCCCCACTTTATTAAGAGCTGTTGAGTAGACACATTCCTGAGTAGCATACCACAGAGCATCTTTGGCAACAGCAAAAGCCATAACCGGAGCACCTGCAGAATACATCTTCCATTCGGGGGGTTTCTCATGAACGGTTTCCTGCGCTTTCACATTTTCATCGTCTTCCTGGGCCATAACTGCTATACTCAGGCAAAGAGTGAACATTAGAAATTGTTTCAGCATAACTCCTCCTCTATGGCTGCATACTGAAAAAACAAATGGCATTAACTCTGCCTATTATTAAAAAAAATTAGTTTCTAAAAATAAGAGAAGAACACCAAAGGGGGCAACATCTCCATCCTGCTACACACTTATGGAGTTTTAACGATGGCTGAATCACCTGCAGAGATATTCAGAATTTCTGGTTCAGCATAGTAAATATGCCTTAATCCCGGATTTCGGGCCAGATACTGGTAAGTCCAGTAATTTCCAAGGACTTTTTTAACATAATTTCTGGTTTCTGAAAAAAACAGATCCTCTACAAAAAGATCAAACTCCTCATGCTTGTTGCGCTCATACCATTTTCTGGCATTATGAGGCCCACCATTGTAACTGGCCAGCACCAGTACCAGATTTTCTTTGAACTGATCCAGCAGTTCTCTTAAGTAGTAAACTCCATAACGAATATTAAAAGCTGGCCTGGTCAGAGAATCCACAGAGAATTCCTCCTTCAACTTCTCTGCAATGTATTTACCGGTATACGGCATAATCTGCATTAAACCCACTGCTCCAACCGGAGAGAGAATAACCGGATTAAAAATGCTCTCCTGACGAATAACAGCACTTATCAGAAACGGATCGACATTATAAACCGCCCCCTGATTGCGAATCATATTATCGTAAAAAGAAGGATAAAGAAGTGAATAGACAGCCAGAGGAATTCTGCAATGCTCCTGTAAAGGAATACGCCAGATCAGTCTTCTGGCAACCCGAAATGACTGAGCAAAAGCACCAACAGATTTGTATAAAGAAGCCAGACTGAATTGCATTTTAAGATTCCCCGGATAAGAACTTTCCAGAGATTCCAGAAAAAACTCTGCAATAGAGCCCATACCCACAGAAGCCAGAATCAATCCCCTTCTAAGATTTGCAGAGTCTTCAGGACTCAGTTCCTTTTTGGGGAATGCAGGTTTAATAGAATCAAGCCACATCAAAGCAGATAATACATCATAGCTGGTATCGCTGTAAGACTGGATACTATCCCCCAGTAAATGCAACATCTGTCTGGATCTGTGAGCATAATAATCATAAGGGACAAGCTGGGTAATCTGTCTGAAAATTTTCTTTGCTGATGATATTTTTCCACCGGAAAAGAGACATTTTGCTTTCCAGAAATCTGCGGCATGACAGAGAGAGGAACCAGGATAAAGTTTATTAAATTTGTCCAGAATAACTATTGCCGAATCATACTTTTCCATCCTGTAGTAGGCAAGTGCACAGCGCAGATACGCTTCCTCCCTGTAGTCATTTTTCCCTTTTGAGGAGTAAATCTGCTTATAAAGGTTTGCTGCTTCTGTAAATTTTTTATCTTCTTCTTTCTCCCAGGCTCTCAGCCAGATAACCTCGTATGCTTTTTTGTGAGAAGGGTAAAGTTCAACCAGTTTGCTATACCACCGATAAGACTCGGTTGTTTTGCCCAGTTTTCCGTAACCTCTGGCCATATACAGAATAAGATCAGCCGAGGTTCCATATCTGGCCGCATGACTTTCAAACAGGTTCAGTGCCTGAGCAGTATTACCCAGGTCATAGAGAATCTGTGCCTCCAGATACAATGCCTTGCTTTGGGAAACCGATTTGAATTCTGGCTTTTTCTTTGCCTTCTGCAAAAGTGAATAAGCGGTTTCCATTTTTTTGCATGAATAGGAGATCCTGGACAGATAAAAAAGGCTTATAGCACTGAGAGAATCGACACCCTCAGAAGAAGTTATTGAAAGCACCTCTGCACATTCAGGAGCATTCTGTGAATCGGATTGTTGAGCACTCACCAGAAGAGAATCTATAATTTTCCATTCCCCTTTTTTTGCCAGTGAATCGTAACGGCTCTCTTTCATAGTCTTTTTTGCCTGAAGATCATACCAGTTGACATAATCTGCATACCAGGATTCTTTTTTCAAATCAGAAGAATCCGTATGCTCCAGCAGGCTGATTTTGGAGAAAACATGATAGCGGTATTTTCTGGGTATGTTATAGTTTAGTGCTGCAGTATAAGCAGGCAGGATATTCTTTTTCTGACCGGAATCAAGCTGCAGATCCGCGATCTGCTCGTAAGCCACCGGTGCCAGGACACTGCACTTCTGAGCTACATATTTAAAAAGGAAAAGTGATTTGTCATGATTTTTGAGGCTTCGGTGTATACAAGCCAGCTTAAAATAATGGTAAACCGTATCGCTAACCAGGGAATCAGCAAGTACCTCCTGTAAAGCAGTCTGGTATGCCCCCCTTCTAAGTGCATCAGTTCCTAACCAGTTAATTGGATAAAGATAAGACAGGGGATTAACAGAACCGAAAGCGGGTGAACAAATCCACAGGAAAAAGATGAGTAAACTGGTTTTAAAATATTTCATCGGGTATAAATTCACCCCCCGACTGCCCAAAACAGCAGACATCCAAAAATTCCGTCTATTTATTGATAAAACTATGGAAAGCAACCTGTATTTATGAAAATTGGTAATTGGGCATTTTTTTTTCAACCATTATTCCAAAGAATCAGTCCAAACTGGCTTTCTGACGACGCAATTCCTTCTGAACCTCATTCACATCTACAGAACGAACATCAATTTGATTCAGGGCACTGATAGCGGCACAGACCCCTGCTCCCTGCCCCGTAGCCATAGCGGCAGGCATTATCCGATATGAGGAATGTGCTTCATGGGTTCCCGAAATACAACGGCCAGCGGTAAGCAAATGATCACATTTTAGAGGAATAAGCGAACGGAGAGGGATGTCGTAAGATTCTCCCGGCGGAAGCCTCTCTATACGGGTACCCTTTCCTTTGGGGTTATGAATGTCTAAAGAATAAGCACAACGGGCTATCACATCAGGAAATTTCCTGGCTTCCAGAACATCGGTACCAGTAAGCCTATACTCACCCATTATCCTTCTTCCCTCACGGATTCCGACCTGAACACCAGTCTGTACCATATAGGAGTTTTCAAATCCAGGCACATATTCTTTCAGAAATTCTGAAACCTGATCCGCCTGACGCCTGCTTTCCCATTCTGCACTGGTCAGATCGAAAACATCAGTAGCTAACTTATTTAATACCCTGGTGCTATTAACACTGACTTCTTCAGGATGAGGAGTGGCAAACATCAGCAGATCCTCTCTGGGTAACTTCAACCTGCCTTCAGCAGTGGCCTTTTCGATAAGGCTCCACAACCCGAAGACTCCATACCACTGCTCAGGATGATTTTTGATGTATTCCATAAAAGCAGGTCTTTGAAAACCCACCATTCTGAAATAAAGGGTCATTGGTTGAGTCAGACCATCATGAACCCTGCCAATCTCAAAAGGAGCACCCGCTAAAGCCGCCACATCCCCATCACCGGTACAATCTACCACACAATAAGCCTGAACGGCTATGGGACCTGATTTGGAATGAAAAAACACAGTGGAAATGTCATCGGTTTTTTGGTAGCCAAATGCAAAAGAGTGCAGCAATACTTCCACCCCTGCCTCATCGAGCATGGACATCACCGTAATTTTAAGTTTTTCAGGATCAAAAGGAACTACATAGCCAGTCTCCAGGGAAGGCGGCACTGCACCTCCACACTCGATAAGCCTCTCAACCATTTCCATCAGTACACCAGCGATTACCCTGCGGCCTTCGCCATGATCTGTGGGATATAAAGTAGCTCGCCCGGCATGCCTGAAACGCCCCTCCTGGGTGTGAGCCGACATCAAAGGCATCACCAGAGCAACTGTTGCTGCTCCTCCGGGATATCCATACCGTTCTGCCAAAACCACATTTGCCCCAGCTCTTGCTGCTCCCAGTGCAGCTCCGATTCCTGCAGGTCCCGCTCCCACCACCAAAACATCAGTTTTGGCTGCCAGCAAAGCCTCGGAAGAAAAAGGAATTTTGAGCTCAGTCTCAGGTCTGCCAAGAGGAGGCATCGGTTACTCTCAATCTCAGGCAGCTTTACTGCCCCGGTTTAAATCTATCTTCCTTTTTATAAGATCTACCAGTATAGCGTTATTTTGCAAAGCCCGTTTCTGTAAAACCGGAACCACAGTTCTTATCTGTTCCTGAATCGACTTGCGCTGATCCCAGGCCCGGTCTATGTAGGCCATCAATCGTCCCTCATTAACCAGGTTTATAGGAGGCATCTCCATGTGCATATCCTCCAAAAACCCAGCCACTTTAGGCGAATAAGGCAAAGCCACAAAGGGGATACCCTGAATTGCTGCGAAAATAAGAAAATGAAGCCTCATTCCTACCGCAAATTCCATTCTGTCCAGAATCGTCAGTAATTGGCCCGAAGTATAGTTTTCTTTTAAAACAGATGCTCTCTGTGGGCGCAGCATCTGAGAGATAACTGCATGAGAGTGCTGAAAATCAAATGCCCTGGGTTCCATGGGAATGAAGATCACATCTGCATCAAAGCGCTCAATGATAAAATCTGCGGCATTAGCCAATAACCTGTGATAGTGTTCCTCGCGAATATCGGGCGCAGCCACCCCAGTCTCACGTACAGATAACCCTATCAGTTTCTTCTTTCCGGTAAGCCCTTCACGCTTCAGTTGAGCATGCTCGACCGGCTCGGGCTCTAAAAGTACCGCAGGATCGGCAGTTACCAATATATCCCGCTGCACCCCCGATTCTTCCAGTATCTGTCTGGTACGACGATCCCTCACGGTTAATGTATTGACTGAATTCAATACTGATTTGACATAATCCTGAACTGAAGGCTCCTTCAGAGGCCCTGCCCCTACCGCATAAACCATCACCGGTATACCATTTTGAAGCGCAATTTCGGCTTCCCGCAGATAAACCCTGGCATGAGCATCGTAAAGAATCCCACCTCCACCAATAACCAGCACATCCAAACGGGTCACCTCCGGAACCACCTCCAGACGAGCCAGGGTTCGAACCTGCACCGCCCGCTCCACCTGATGACGACTCAAAGTATCTTCACAGTTCCGGGTAAAAACTGTTATTTCCGCATCTACCGATTTTCTCAGTTGCGCTATTATACTCTTTAAAATCGCCTCATCACCCAGGTTCAAACCACCATAAGATCCGGATATTCCTACCTTTACAGTACCACGTCCGGCCATATCCCCTCCCGCCCTCTGCCAAGGCAGGCTGCCTTTAAATCCCTTGCAAAATAGCCTCTTTCTAAGAAGAAAATTTGCAATAGCCATGCCAGAGGTGGCCTGAAAAACCGTGGCACCAGAACTGATACCCTCTATTCCTTATTCACCAGTCATTACAGCAAATGCCAGGATAGTAATTCGATTGATTGTAAATAAATGACTTAACGTTCAGCAGAAAAGGCATAGACATTTCGAAGTCTATGCCCAGAAAACAATCTATGATGCAGAGAATTACCGGGTGATAGATATCTGTCTGGAAAAATGATTCCCCGGCATTCTGACATGTAAAACGTAAGTGCCTGATGACAGCAACGGGAAAGGCATACTGTGGATGCCCTCTCTGAAGAAACAATTGACAGAAGCGGATAGTCTTTGACCGCTGATATTATACACAGAAACTGCAACATTGCCGGCAACCGGAATTGAAAAATGAAGTTTCTGATCGGTTGACAATTTAATGCTGAATGACTGCCGATTGTGTGCAAATCCTGCTGAACCATCCGATTTTACATCTGTAGTGCTCCAGAAATCAGGCATATTCCCCGAAAGGTAAAGAAGTGTGAGTATCCTGATTGAAATCTGATAATATCTGTCCTCTTC
>CAYPMS010000033.1:0-33791 GCA_964411655.1 uncultured Fibrobacter sp. | reverse complement strand
TAGTGACTGTCTAGTCCCACATGTCAACTTATTGTGGCAATCCTATGTACGAATATAAGATATTGATGTGAAAGAACCTGAATAGTTACTATTAATGTATCTTTTTTGCACAAGCCTCTTACATTCATCAGAATCAGGAGCAATAAACGTGTATAAATCATCTTTGCTTTTCCTCATATTCTCTCTGTCATTGGCATCATCTCCGTTGCAGGATATCTCATTTCCAAAATTATTCCCAAAGCTGATTCCTTTGTCAGCTTCATCTTCATTTAAAATCGTACAATCAGCTAAAGCAAACACACTGGAATGGAAAGAATCTGGCGGAATATATTATGAAAACGATAATTACAAAGGTGATACTTTATGGACGTTTAAAACACGGGATACTGTTATCTACAATATGTCCAAACAGGTAATAGTGAAAAAAAATCCAGTGCAGTAACTGGATGGGACAGTGATAGCCTGGTGTCAATTGATTCATTTGTTTACAAAGACGGAAAGCTCGTTGAACAGATATGGTTTGATTATGAATATAATTCTGGACGGCGGAGTATTTACAGCAGCCTGAATGATGGAAAAGTTTTTGTTCAAACAGACTATATCTGGGATTATGAAATTAAAAGCTGGGTACCTGAAACAAAAGATTCATTAGTTTACTCAACGTCTGTTAATTTTGATGGTCATTTGAATAGATACACTACTGATTTCCTGAGTGAATATACTTACAATTATCATAATTCAACATGGGTCTGCAGCGATATTTTCACAAAAGTAAATACTGAGTGCACTCCGACAAATCTGGTAATTGCGATAAAGCATGCAGATGATAGTGCTGATTCTTTTGACCTGAAATTAATATATAAATTTCGATCAACTGACTGGTCGGAAAAAAATCTTGCCGAATCAATAATTCAGGCAAAAAGTTCTATTTCAGGCTACTACACTACCTACAAATCAGTTTATGATGACAGTGCCAGATATGATTACGAAATTGGTCGTAATGATACTCTTGTGTGCACCGAAAAACATTACTCTTATAAAGATTCACATCTAAATGATACCCTGACGGTAGACCTTTTATTTAATGGTGCTGTCTGGGATACAGCACGTACATATCGCTACAAACTGATTTACGATTCAAATGGTAACAATATTATTTCAATCGAATCATGTCTGGATAAAAGTACAGGAAACTGGAGAATGTTCGGTAAATATGTCAGCTATTATTCACAAGTGAGCAGCACTGTTATTCATTCTGTTTTATCTCCGTCTGATCAGGATTTTTCAACCACTTTGTCTTTATCAGCAATTCACTTTTTTGCTCCGGATATTAAAGGAGTTGATCTTTATGATATTAAAGGACGCAAGGTCAGGTCTATCAGAAAACAGGCTTCATCAGTATTAACAATAGGTACAGCAGGATCAGCTTTAAGACTTTCATCCGGAAGATATTTCGCAAGAGTAATCTGCGAAAAAAGAACGGCTATTTTACCTCTTTTGATAAGGTGATTTAACAGAAATGGAACTTCGGGAATTTGTTAATGGACAACTGAAGCAATTTCTGGTACGATTCTCAATAACTTAAGTAAAATGTTATCATCTCTCTTGTTTAATCGACTAGAAATAAATGACATCGTAAAAAAATCTCGCAAGACGGAATTCCCGCCTGTGATGTTTTAAACTTTAGAGAAGAATCCCCAGTGGCTTTAATGAAACTGGTTCATTAATTGACAATAACAAAATACTTTCGGCTAAGCATGTGGCAGATGATATTGAGTCAGGCGATAAACGTACTGGCAATTTCAATCGCTACACAGAATCGTAAATGTCACTCCCGCCAGTATTAGATTATAGTAAGAAGCTGCGTTGCCGTGTTGTAAATACTTCAGATATTTATCCTGTTGTAAAAGTTACAAGCCTTAGCGTGGTTTCGGGGCGACTGGGCTGTTATCGAATTAAGTGAGGATATTGCAGTTACACAAAAGCGGTTGTGCTATTACAAAGATTCTGATATACAAAATAAGATTGGGGTAAACTCTAATGGTAAGGAACTATGTGCGTTTGGCTTCCCGGAAGGTTTACCTTTAATTTTTACAATCTTCGGCTTCAATTGACACCGAGTTATCTACACTAAACCCGGAGTTTTTCCACTCCTTCATATACCTGAAACCGTATCAGGGTCGATCTTTTTCTCATCCAGTAACAGATCAAACCCCCTGTCCCGCCAGATATCATAGCCCTGTGTTTCCAAGTGTCGGGAATACGAACAAAGTGACCTGTTTCAGTAAATACTCCATCGGCAACTATAGCATGAATATGAGGATGCCAGTGGATAAGATCACCGAATGTCTGTACTGATCCAATCACAGCCGGAATACCCAGGTCCCCATCAATTTCCAGAAAATAAACTTCACGAACTGTATCGTAAGCAGTACGGCAGAGCTTCTCCAAAAGACTTCTGTCAAACCGGAAATAAACTCGTAATCGCTTTGGATTGTAAAAAACCACTGTCTGTGTGGTACATCCGCAAACACTTCATCTTTCAGCCGATGTCCTAACAACAACGCCCGCTTTTGATCACAAGTAGGGCTGCAGGAACGTTGACGGCAGGGGAAAGCCACAAAGAACTCTTCATGACAGTCAGGACAGCGGACGCGGGCAAATCCTTCTTTGAGATCACCGCACTTAAGGAACTTATCAATGGATGAGCGGATTTTAGGATTATTGGCTCCAGTAACCATATTTTTCCGGAACCGTTCGGGATAAATTTGCTCGAACTGATCGAAATGATCACGCACTATCTTGAAAAATGGACTCTCGTGATTTCGAGGACAATAAACAGTGGATGCGGTTTTTTTGTGCGGGGGACAGGGTTTGGCCTGTGAGAGTGTTCTGTGCCAAACCTTTTCTTTTTGCGAACCAGGTTGGAACATGGCATGGTGTCCTCCAGGTTTACCCCAAATTGCCCATTAGAGTTTAGCTGTGTAAGCCCCAGCGAACGATTCCATAATTTTTGAATCCATAAACGACACCTCATCTGTATTTTATTTCTGATCCCTAAACCTTTTTCGATTAGCGATGGAATCGCAAGTAATTTATATCTCAACTTTGATAATATATGTTTGATTTTATCTGACATTACTACCTGGCGAAACAGACTCATAAAATTGTATAAAATAGTCATTATAACTAAAGATGCTTCCTGATCTTGAATTTTTTAACTATTCGATAAGCAATGTTTGTTTTTGTTCTGCTGATCCAGAAAATTCCCCGTTGCATAAGCTTAAAGAAATATGCAAAATCAACATACGCTTTATCGATATAACAAATTCGCCATCTTTAAGGTCGCTGCACAATGCTTTTGCCATTACTGCATCGTGGAACTTGGCGTTTTTTACAATGGCAGATCGTGGAAAGAAATTGTAAACGCAGAGTTCGCAGAAAGCTTCCTCAGCATCTGTCCAGTAGCTTCTTTTTAAGCTCATTGTAATTGTCGGTGTAATACACAGGAAGCTGGCTTTCACGGATATCAAATCCATAACTGCTCTTGCTAAGAATTATAATGGGAGGGGATTGAATTCTTTTGTAAACAGCTTTCTGTATGTTGCCTGCTATCCACTCCAGATCATCTACGAATACCCGTGGATTATCCAGACCATATCTCTTCAGAAGCGATTCAGGAATTGACAACCGCTGGCAAAGCTCTCCATTAATATACCATCTGATAATCGTCTCTATTCCGGTCTTCTGATAATCGGTAAACATGCGGATAAGAGCATCATGATACCCCCATTTCATGGGGTCAATCTGATTTTCCTTAAGCTCAGCTGAAGGGGCTACTTCAAACCGAAAAGACTCATCGGGAATCAGAGCCTGGGGAATCACCTCTTCTGCAAATATCTCTCTGTTCAGAAATGAAGCCATCTCAAAAATTTCCGTTTTGAGTAGATCCCCCAGAGGGGCAAGTGCCCCATTTACATCACCATATAGCGTAGCGTAACCAAGTGCAATCTCCACCTTGTTTCCATTGCAGGTCATTACCCCGTTGAGAATACCTGCTATATTGGAAAGAATACTGGTACCTCTTATCTTTGCCTGTATGTTTTCCCGGTTAAGCTCACTGGGGTTGAAACTTTCAAGAAGCCGATTGTTGACGGTTACCATCTCTTCTATGGGAATACAATGCATGGTAATACCAAGTTTACCAGTCAGGTTCGCTGCAATTTCTCTGGTGATTTGGCTGTTATATCTTGCAGGAAGATTGCAGGCCACTATACGTTTATTTCCAACCGCCTGATATAAAAGGCTTGCAGTAAGCGCAGAATCTATCCCTCCGCTTACTCCCACAACATAGGGGAACCGGTCGTTTCCCATGATCTCATCCATTCCCCGGATTCCTTCTGTAACTGCCAGATATTTTGCTTTTATAGCGGGCAGGGGTTCTTTTTTTACCGGTTTGAGAGCTGTATCAGTGCTGTGTATCAGCAGTTCTTCAGTGAACAGCTCACTACAGGTTCTTACCACTTCAGCCTTTTCATTGTAAATAGTGGAGTCACCGTCAAAAACGACAATGTTTTTGCCATTATTCTGAACTCCTGTACAATTTACATAATAAAAAGGAACGAATCTGCCGGTGTCCCGGTAACTATCCTGAATCCGGTTATTGCGGGCCCGGTCTTTACCATAAGTCCAGGGGCTGGATGATATGTTGAAGATAAACTGTGCCCCACTCTCAATAAGATACTTGGAAATGTTAAGTGGTCTTCCTTTATACCTGTAATCATTAAACCACAGATCTTCACAGATCTCAACCCCGAAACGGATGACCTGACCTTCGATTGTGACTTGAAATGGTTGTAAGAGATCTTCTAACAGTGCACTGGTGTCGTGGGCATATTCTGTAAGGGAGTAAAAGTATCGTTCATCATCGAAAATTCTGTAGCTTGGAAGAAGACTCTTTATTACTACACCATCGGGAAGACTTCCAGCATGGGGAAGTGGCTTTCGGTTATAAAAGGCAAACCCTGCATTGTATTTTCGTGTTCTGCCATCTTTATTTTTCTTTGAATTATCAACAAGAATGTTGCCATAAATAATGATGATATTTTCAGAAAGTTCACGTATCCGATCATTGAATGCAGCAAGGTAATTGCACCAGGCATCTTCTGTCCAGCGGTCTGCCAGAAGATAACCTCCGACACACATCTCGGGAAATGCAATAATCTGGCATTTCTTCCGGCGTGCCTCATCGATAAACATCTTCATTTTTTCGAAGTTTTTCCACGGCTGACCTGCAATAACCCGCATCTGAGCAAGTGCTATCTTCATAATAAAATTCCCTGATCTAACCCGATTCTATATACTAAATTTTCTCATTCATACAATTAATTCTCAATCCGGCTCAATTTCCCCTTTGAGGGATAAGAAAACTTTTAAATCAAATCTTCCTTCAGAATTCAGGAGGTCATCCGATTTACAAAAAAACGGATAATCTGTAAACCGGTTTCAGTACGCGAATCAACCATTCATTAAAATTGTATGCAGAATCGGCTATAAAGCCGACAGTATAATCGGAAGGGTTTACATCAGGCAGAGACAAGTGTATTAACTTTTCTCTGGTGCAATTGTCCCATGGATTTCGGATACTCACAGGACTGTTGAGTGAACCTATGACAATTATTACATGTCTGGCAATAGATTCTGCATGTCGGAACAGTTATTCATGGCCAGGATGAAATGGTTGAAAACGACCGATAAGCACTGCATAGTCAAAATCAGTCACATTTTCCCATCATTCATCTATTAACATCCCTTCTCAGGGGAGATAAAAATACCCTTTTCACCTTTTGGGTTCAAAGCGAAATTTTCTACCCTGCCTTTTTCACTCCTGTTGAGTGCACTTATTAATGCTTTTAGTGAGGCGAATGCTATGTCGGTGTCGATGCCGATTCCGCAGAAACGCTGACAGCCTGAGCTTTCGATTTGAATGTATGCCACCGCTTTAGCCTCCGAGCCCTCTTCAAGGCTGTGTTCATGGAATGTCACAATTTTAAATCCTGTTCCGCAAGCATTGAGAGCCTGAGTGAGTGCATCAATAAGACCATTTCCGGAACCTTCGATTTCAAAAGTTCTGTCATATTTGCGAAAGCCGGCCTTAATACTTACTTTCCTTGGAGACTCGTCTTTAACCACACCTGGTTCTATACTAAAACGATCGATCCCGAAAGGCCCTTGCACATTGATGAATTCACTGTTAATGCATTGATATACCTCTGCAGGCGTCATTTCAGTACCCTTATCGTCTGTTGCAGCCTGAATGGCAGCTCCGATTTCAGGGTGAAGCTCCTTAGGGATATGTAAACCATAATACTGCTTCAGAATATAGGCTGTTCCACCTTTTCCAGATTGGCTGTTGATGCGTATTACCGATTCATAATCTCTGCCAATGTCTTTCGGATCGATTGGAAGATAGGGTATGTTCCAGTAACCACCAGTCTCTTTATACCTGGCCAATCCCTTGCTGATTGCATCCTGGTGCGAGCCGGAGAAAGCAGTAAAGACAAGCTCACCAGCGTACGGATGTCTGGGAGAAACTGTCAGACCTGTACATTCAGTGTAAACTGATTCTATTCTGGAAAGATCTTTAAAGGAGAGACCCGGATCGATTCCCTGTGCATAACAGTTCAAGGCAAGTGTTATTATGTCTGCATTGCCGGTACGTTCGCCATTTCCAAAAAGCGTCCCTTCCACTCTCTGTGCCCCGGCAAGCTGAGCCAGTTCTGCAGCAGCTACAGCACAACCTCTGTCATTATGGGTGTGAACACTCAGGATCACATTTTCCGATAAATGGATGTTTCTGCTCATATATTCGATCTGATCGGCGAAAACATTGGCAGTGCTGACTTCTACAGTTGATGGAAGATTAATGATGATTTGCTGCTTTTCATCCGGTGCCCAGGCTTCTATTACTGCATTGCAAATATCCCTGGCAAAGGAAAGTTCGGTCTGTGAGAAACTTTCCGGAGAATATTCAAGAATGATATCGCAATTAACTTCCGATGCCTTATCACGCACCATCTTCACACCATCGACAGCCAATGCTATGATCTGTTGAGGAGTTTTTCCAAATACGATTTCCCGCTGTGCCGGTGAAGTCGAATTGTAAAGGTGAACGATACACCTTCTGGCATCACCAATTGCCTGGAATGTCTTTTCGATAAGATGTTTTCTGGCCTGAGTCAAAACCTGTATAGTTACATCCTCAGGAATGTACCCTTCATTTATCAGTTCCCTGGTAAATTCGAAATCGGTTTTTGATGCCGAGGGGAAACTGACTTCGATCTCTTTGAAACCGATCTCCAGAAGCATCTTGAAAAACGCAATCTTTTGAGTGGAAGTCATAGGGTTTCTTAATGCCTGATTTCCATCTCGAAGATCCACCGAACACCATATCGGTGCCTTCTCTATCCTTTTTAAAGGCCATGATCTCTGATGAAGATCGATGGGTGGAATTGGTTGGTATTTTTTCATGTTTATATCTCCAGTCGGGTAAAAATTATTAAGGCCCGCTTTTTTGAGCGGGCCTTGTAATATGTCTATTTTCAAATGTTTAGTTAATCCGCTCGAAAGTCATAGAAACAGAGATAGCAGATGAAGGCTTAGGGCAGGAAGGTAGAAAGAAGCGGTTTGCGTGTTGTTTTTTTCGATGATCCGTTTAGCTGATTTAGTTGTTTTCATAAGCTGATACCTTTATCTGCATTATAATTCCTGCGTAATCTGCATGTCAAAGGATTTGTTGGCAACAAATGTTCCCTAAATCCCCCAATGGGAGAGACATTAAGATCATATGATGTAAATATGAACTTGTTCACAGTTTTTATTCTGTTCTTAAATCCACTTTAGGGTATTAGGAGTGCTAAATATCGCCTATTTTGTCGATTTTTTTAATTCAATGGGGGATATTAGTAGGTTCACTTTTTTTATGCAGCAGTATTGACCTGGTTATGTTTCCTGCAGATATTTTACATACAAAGGTACCTGTCGGCACAGGTCTGCCCTTATGATCTTTCCCATCCCAGCTAATTACAGATGCCTTGGACTGATTTGACTGCACAAGCGTTCTGATATGTTTTCCTGTCAGATCAAAAACGGCTGCTTCCACTTTCTGATCCGGTGCAGAAGTAATGCTTATCTCGGTCCTGTAGACAAAGGGATTGGGACGGGCTGTGATCATCAGAGAATTTTTATTGATAGATGACTTTATCGAAGAGTTAACTGGTTTACCGGCTGCGAACAGCAGAAGAGGCTTATCGGTATCGTTAATTCCCAGAGCCTGCTGGATGGCTGTGCGTTCATCGGCATTAAGTCCACCACAATAATGTCCCTGAATATTCATCGAAGTAGCCTGAAGGAGTGCACTTGATCCACTATAACCGGCTTCCAGAAGTCTTTCGCGTGAAGTCGAATCAGCACAGAAGACAAAGTAAACCGGTGCACTTTGTGAAATGCGGGGTACTGCACTTCTGAGATGAGATCTCCGGTCTTCACTGGTCAATTGTTCGAGGCGATGATCCCGCGTACCATCTTCCCCGGAGGGCTGTCGCATGTGATATCTGTTCACCGATCCTGATCTGACAATGTAAATACGATTTTTAAGATAATACTTCGCATTCCATGAAGCTACGGTTAAACCTGCCTTGGAACCTATGCTGTGCGGTGTACATCCGTATGCAGCCCAGGCAAGCTGTGAGATCTCTTCCAGAGTCAGTTCTTCATTGCTGAATTCATCTCCGAAAACCGGTTCCCGCATGGCATCTTCAAGTATTTTACCACCGTCAACCGATGGAGCAGGCAGACTGCTGTCAGATGAGACCGCAACCAGATTCGTCTTGAAGCCACTGGCAGATGACATCTTTCCGTAACAGTTGACCAGATGTACATCTGTCGATAGATTCCAGAACTCATTCGCGTTTTCGTATCCACTGTCTTTAGGACAACAGACCGGTTTCTCCGATGTATTCCCCAAAAATGGTACTATTGCAAGATGTGCCCAGTGTAAGGCTGCACCTGCATCTTCGGCTAAGCCTGCCGGATCGGTTGCTACGGCGATTTCAAATGCCAACTGAGATTCTGAGAGTCTGTTTCCGCTGGTATGAAGAATCAGTTTGTGTGAAACAGGATCGTAACTGTAAACTCCATCCGGAGTTGCCGCATAGATAAAACGTGAAGTACCCATTAGTGGCGGTCTCGATGCCGCCCAGAGGGCATTTGCCAGTATTTGCTGATTCAGTGTACCACTGTAACCACTATGAGTCGAAACCCTGGAGTTAAGACATTTTTCTACAGAATGAAGACCAGTAACCGGTGATGGAAGATCAATATCGGATGCTGCTGCTAAAGTGCGAGACCAGCTGTTTTTAGCTAACATGGATGTACCGGCCATTATCATCATTTTACCGAATGAGCGCCGTTTCATATTAACCTCCGAAGCGTTTCAGTGTACTAGGCAGTTTCACACTACTCTGAAGAAAGAACTTGTTTGCTGGTTTTTATCCCTGAATAAAAGCACAGTATTTTTTTTTCAGAAAAAGAGCATTACTATTGGATTCCTCTAAAATAAATAAGTTGGTTTTGGAAGCCATTAGGT
Organism: uncultured Fibrobacter sp.; assembly: GCA_964411655.1. GTDB lineage: Bacteria > Fibrobacterota > Chitinivibrionia > Chitinivibrionales > Chitinispirillaceae > JAAYPC01. The sequence continues at coordinate 24,145 of CAYPMS010000033.1, read as the reverse complement.
TCAGAACAGGTCTGGTTTTCAAAAGAGTACACTTTAATATTGATTAGCGCCTGTAAGAGCTGGCATTACTTGTTAAATTAATTACACCCATTTTCAGTCTTTCAAGAGTATTTTATTAAGTACGAAAGGATGATTCAAATGGAAGACGTTTTAAAAATGCTCTCAGCAAGGGGATCGATTCTTCTTTTTGCAGCCTGCTGTTTTTTCTTTAATTCTGCAGATGCACAGCCATCTTATGAAAATTACCAGATGGTCTGGTCAGATGAATTTGAGGGGAGTGGTTTGCCTGATCCCAGTAACTGGGGATATGAAAAGGGGTATGTCCGCAATAATGAACTGCAATATTATACCGAAAAGCGGCTGGAAAATGCCAGAATGGAAAATGGAAATCTTATTATAGAAGCCCGCAGAGACAATTGGAATGGAAACGAATATACTTCAGCGAGTCTGTACACCCGTGGCAAACGGGAATTCCAATACGGCATATTTGAGATCAGGGCGAAAATCGACATCCGCAAAGGTTCATGGCCGGCATTCTGGACACTGGGCGTTTCTGAAGAATGGCCAAGTAACGGTGAAGTGGATATAATGGAATATTATAATGGAAAACTTCATGCAAATGTAGCCTGGGGAACCAACACCCGCTGGGAAGCAAAATGGGATTCGCAAACCAAAGCTGTTGACAGTGAATTCGCCAGAGATTTCCATATCTGGAGAATGCACTGGACCGAAGAAAAGATTGATCTTTATGTAGACGACTTTTTACAGAATACCACAGATCTGAGTACAACTATTAATGGTAATCTTGCTAAACTTCGCAACCCCTTTCATCAGAAAGCCTACATAATGATCAACCAGGCAATAGGCAGTAATGGGGGAGATCCTTCTGGTACCACATTCCCGATTCAGTACATAATCGATTATGTACGCGTCTATCAGGAAGTCGTCGATACTATTGCCCCTTCAATAACAGATGCAATCGCTTCGGTAAATGGAACCGTTTCCATCCTTTTTTCCGAGGGTCTGGACAGACAAAGTGCTGAAACTGTCTCCAATTATTCTGTTGATAATGGCAGCGCGACTATAACCACAGCAAAACTGCAAAATGATAATCGCACTGTTCTGCTTACCATTTCAGGCATATTGAACAGTAATCAGCTTAAACTGACAGTCAAAAATATCAAAGATGATGCAAATCCTGCAAACACACTCGCTCAGGCAACAAAAACAATTGTTGTGGGGCCGCAAAGCAGTAAACTTACAGGAGAACTGATTGGCAGTGGTGAACCATACCAGGGTAACAGCAGTGTCCATTATAGAGCTGCTGTTGATGGAAACACATCCACCTTTGCAGATTGTATGGGAGATGCGGTATGGGTGGGTTATGATTTTGGGAAAGGCCAACTGATGGTCATTACTGCTGTCCGGTATTATCCCAGAGAAGGATATGAAGACCGGATGGGGGGACGCAGTTTTGAAATCTCTTCTGATGGTGTCAATTGGAAGAAAATTTGCACCATCAGAGAGATCCCTGCAGGAAAAACCTTTACCAGTATGACAGTGGTGCATTCTGAGCCGGTACGTTATATCAGATATAATGGGACAGGTGGTTATCTGAATGTGAGCGAAATCGAGTTTTTCGGTTACCCGGCGCAAACTACCTCAATCTGTTATGGAACAAGATCTCAAAAGAATGGTAGTAATTTCCTGTCAAAAGGACCTGTTCAGTATACTTTGTATACAGTTACCGGACGCATTGTGGAAAGAAAACTTGTCTCAGGCGGGAGTGCCGAAAGAATGGTTCACAATCTTAATGGTGGATCTCTTAAAAATGTTATGAATGGTGTATATCTGGTTGAATTAAGAGCTGACAAGGGGGAAAAGATGGTGCTTAAGGAGATTGTGGGGAGATGAAAGGCTTAGCGACTGTCCGCCGTACTTGAGTACTAAGGAAAGCGGGCTCAATCCAGATTTTGCACCGGGACGCATATGCGCTGCATTCAACTGCGGATTTTAAGTTTACGTATAAAAAATTTAATGCAATGCACAAAAGGTCGCAAAGGTAAATGCTTTGCATTTAAAGAACGGTAGTGACAGTCGTACGATTCAGGTTAAAGGCATTCTGCTAAATTATCCGCCTTAGTACACTGGCGGTCTCCAGGGTAAACCCGTTTCACAATCAACATGACTCAACCGAAAATTCCCGTCATTCAGTTCGAGCACGCCAAACACAATGGGCAAACCATTTCTTCGGGGCCCCATGGAACCCGGGTTAAACACGGTATATCCATGTCCGCTTCCTATGAAAGGCACATGCGAGTGTCCACATACCACCAGTGAAGCAGCTTCTGCTTTGGCTTTGCGAACAACCTGTGGTTGTAGTTTTGGTCCGTAAAGACCAAAATGCAACATTAAAATCCGGAGGACAAGCTCTTCTTTCGAAATGATTTCCAGTACCAGTACATCCGGTAAAGACGGGAGTCTCTGGTCGATGTTGCCACGAACTGCAAAAACCGGACAGATCGCAGCAAACTGGTCCAGTACATGCAGGTCACCGATATCTCCTGCATGCAAGATTGCATCAGGATGTAATCCTGCAATTATCTCTGTTGCACCAGAATAAGGAACCGAATGGGTATCGGATACAATGGCAAGCCTGAGCGAACCGTCTTCGCGAATCTGCAGCTGTTTTAGTTCACGGATAACTGAACGGTGATTGGCTTTCGATAAATACATTTTTTTTTGTGAGTAGTTTATATATGATTATCAAACAGAATGGCTATTTAAGTATTACGAGTACCTAAAAAAGTTGTTCTTCTTGTTTTGGGGGGATAACCCGAAAAACAAGAAGAATATTTTACGGCAGTAATCAGGCAGAATGCTTAAAATAGTCTCTAAAACTTCATGCCTACTCCAAAATTAAGCCAGCTAAGAGCACCACCTTCTTCCAAAGTCAGGTAAAACTTATCTGTGAGATAATATTTAGCACCAAAAAACTCACGGAATGCAAAATAGCCGACATCTGGATTGCTGTTATAGGGATCATCAATACGCTCTGAAGCCCAGCCGATATGATATCCCAAGGCGAGTCCTGCATATGGATCCAGTTTATTGCGAATTTTTATCTTATTACTGAGCACTTTCAGGTTGAAAGGGTGAAATGCTCCCCTGGCAACGATTGGTATATAGTTATATCTATACCACTCGTTGAATCCATAGCCATTGTAACCGGTACCGACACTTACAGAAATAGCATCGTTTATGGCGTATTCACCAATTGCAAAAAAACCAAACCAGCCGATTCCCAACCCGGCACTCACATTAAAATTACCTTTTTTGAAACAACTTCCTTCTGATGATGCCCAATTCTGCGCATATATTGATGCAGAAAAGACTGTAATAAATGAAATAACAAAAAAGCCTTTCACTACAAAAACCTCCTGAATACATGTGATAAAGAAAAATGTTCAACAGAACAATTGTATATCAAAATTTTAAAAAAGTAAAATAATACAGGTCTTTATTAATTCATCTGTTTTATTCGGGAAAAGAATATAATTCCTGTCATAATGAAATTTCTTTGAATGGAGGTTGCTGATGATAACAAAGAAGTCTGTTGTTCGGGAAGAACATGGGATTCATGCAAGACCGGCGGCCATAGTTTCCCGCTGTAGCAGTTGGCTGGAGTTCGAATTATATTATAGGGCAAAAATGATACAGATATGTTAGAAATCTTCCTTTACTATAGAAGTAATTTTTAAGAATCCTGAACAGAATGATTTGCAGCGAGGCAGGCAGGACTTGGCAGGTTTTACCGGTAAAATAAAAAAGAATGGAATGTTATGGAACGTTTACGAGGAATTAATATAGGTGGTTGGTTAAGTCAGATAGATGCTATAAAAGAGAAAGATCCGGATAATTTTCCGGGTATCGATGCACACATGGAATCATTTATCAGTGAAGAGGATTTTCTCCAGGTAAAAGAATGGGGTTTCAATCATGTGCGTATTCCGATAGATTTTTACCTTTTTTTTGATGAGAATGCCAATCCTTATAAATATCGGCTGCAGCATCTTGACCAGGCTCTGAGATGGGCTCAAAATGCAGAGCTTTCTATGATTATCGATCTGCATGAATGTCCCGGGCACGATTTCGCAGAATCGGATAATATTCCAATCCAGAATCTCTTCGTAGATCCCTCTTATTTGAAAAAAACAGAAAAAATCTGGGCTTGTCTTTCCGAACGCTATAGCGACCATGATCATATTTATTACGAGGTGCTTAACGAACCAGTTTCACCCTCAGCAGAAATATGGAATGAAATTAAGGATAAATTGTGTAAAAACATCCGCAGGTACGCTTCGAAGGTACCGATAATTGTCGGTTCCAACTTGTGGAACAGTCCTTCAACATACTCCCAAATGACTCCGGTAGACCTAGATAATATGGTTTACTGTTTTCATTTCTATGAACCTCTTCTCTTTACGCATCAGTTTGCCCCATGGATAAGGGAACCGGAGATAAGAGAAAAGCGTGAGTATCCTGCCGATTTTGGAGAAGGTTTTGTTCGCAAATTTGGGCGGGCATCGGCGGGTATCTGGAACAGGGATCGCTTTGTTGAGGAAATTACTCCTGTCAAAAAATTCGGAGATAAATATGGAGCGCCTGTAATATGTAATGAATTTGGTGTTTATGCATCGGTTCCCATGCAGTTTCAATTACGGTGGCTGGAAGATCTTTTATCGGTCTGCAAGGAAATGGATATCGGTTTCAGCTACTGGAATTATAAGAATCTTGATTTTGGAATAATTTCCAGAGGTGAAAGCCTTCACAGTAAACTTGAGCAATACAATAATCCACAAAGGATAAACTATCAGGTGTTGTCTGTTCTTCAGAAATACTGATATTGTCTTTCGATAAGTCCTGGTAATAGAGGGTGAAAGCCAGTGGGGCATTTCGACTAAGTCCTCGAGAAGGGTGGGAATTGATTCTTGCTTTGGTTTTCTACTCGGTCAGGGTTTAGTAATGGTTATCAGCTTTTGATCAGGCCGTTGATTCATATAACTTAACTTGACCCAATCTGCATTTCTGGCTTTGCTTTCTATCCGGAACTCATCGAGAGTCCCATAAAAGTAACCAGGTACTCCATATTGAATATTGGACGCATCATAGGGACTTCGGCCAACTTCATCATCTGCTTCACCGGATACTGCGTGGTACTCAGGTATCGAATTTTCGAGGATTCCATTTATATAAAGTGAGTTACTTCCTTCACCCCAGCTCCAGGTAATGAAATACCAAATAGTGCCGAAAAAATAGGACGTTTTACTGGCCAGATATTCTCCTCCATCCGGATCTTCCATTTTTGTTATCAGGTTTCCTGCAACCTCAGTACTTGGATAGAAATCCGACCCCTGAAAACTAAGAGTGAAATCATGGTCATCTGCTGTTTTCTTTCCCCAGATTCCCTGTGTCTTTGAGTTGTATTGATCAATATTATAAACCAGTCTGAACCAGCATGAGATCGAACCGTTTGAGCGCTCAGGAAGGCCTTCGATTCGGAAAAAACTACTGGAGCCATTGAAGAAACGGGCATGCCCAATGATACCCTCACTGGTGTCAATTGAGCCACTGTCAATACCGTTATAATTATTTACGGCGGCATTCTTAAGATTTTCATTGAAATGGTAACATCCTAAAAAACCATAGGAAGAATCAAATACTGGAAAATTGTTTGACATCAGTACATTGTTAGGGTTTCCCCAGAGCATTGTTATGGTCTGTGTGTCACTATTGCCATAAACTGTATCCAGGGATACCCAGATACTGGCGGTTTTTCTGTTAATATCCCATTGCTCGATTTCATAAGAGAGCCGCCTATTCTGGGAATCGATGAAAATACAGTCACTTCCATCGGCTGCGCTGCTATTGAAGTCAAAATTGCTCTCTGATAACCTGATCAAGACAGGAAAATTGTATACATCGCCTTTGACAGCAGCACCTGAGGAAGTGGTATTCAAAGAAATGATACAGCTGTTGTTCCAACCGGCAAACGGGATAAACACTGTCTCTGCTGAAGAAAAAACGACACTGTCGATTTTACATGGAACCCAGTCTTCTTTGTCAGACACTATCAGCAAATCAAACCTGCCATCGGGCAGATCATTGACCGTAAACGATCCATCGGTTGAAACTGGTACACAACGATTAAGCCCGTAAATCAGAAGATATCTTTTTAATGATGAATCGGTGACCTGACCTGCATTTCCCTGCAGGCTTGCATAGGGTTTCAATGTGTCATTAAGGGAGATAATAGAAGTAGATTCATCGGAAACTCCAACTCTGATAGAAATCACAGATGATTCCCGGTCATTTACTTCGATTATATAGTCACCTGCATCGATTGAGTCGATAGTGAAGAAACCTGAATCATCGGTCACAGTTTCAATAATTCTGGAATTGGGAGATGTGAAAGTATCGGAGGCGAAATCTGCCAGATAATCTACAGGACAGCATACCACCGGGACACCTGCTGCCCGACTGCCATCACTTGCGTAGATAACCGCTGCAACTTTGGCATTTCCGGTATCTGCTGTACCGCCTGCATGTTCAGGGGAACAACTAATAAGCAGAGTTATACAGGTAAACAGTAGAAGAAACCGAATGCTCATGCTGTACCTGCATCCCTGGCATTAATGTAGCGAAGATCTTCGCTGACCGGAAAGAAAGAAATATTCATTTGATAGATCCTGCTGCTGTTGTTGTCGTTATTAACAATAAATTTAACCCTGTCCTTGAATGCCTCAATTTCTGTAGTGAGCAGTTCGTAAGCCTCAGGAGATATCCCCATAGTGATTCCGGAGATATGCCTGTTGTTTTTATCAATAGTATCCAGAGCTGTTTTAGATTGATCAAGCATATTGCGGGTAAAGTTTTTTATGGCCATTGATGAAATTGAATCATCGGCGACAATGGCAGAAGAGGTTTGTTTATATCTGCCATTGTCCAGTCTCTCTACCAGTTTAAGTTTAAGAAGGAGGTTTACTGCAGCTTTGGCTTGAGCAGCTTCGATCTTGGGTTTGAGTACAGAAGCCATCAACTCATAGTTATCCTTAAAATCATATAAACAGATAAGCTCTCTGATAACAGGTGTGTACCAGGTGGAGTAAAAGTCATACTGATCAGATTTAAGCACCGACTCTTTTACACCACTTATCATTGCTCTGAGTACTGCATAATACTCTTGTTTTTCCACCGATGTTGTAGCCTGATTGAAAAGAACCAGATTGTAGAAGAATTTTTTCTCTTTGGGCAAAAGCCCCAGAGCTTTAGCGAACCGTTCGGTCATCTGAGGGGTAAGATTTCTCTGTCCATCTATGACGTGTTTTAGAAAAGATGGTGAATTAATACCCAATTTCTGAGAAAAATAGCGATAGGAGAAATAACGTGAAGTTTTCTTTTTATTCTGATAGTATTCTGCAAGAAATTTTCTGTAATCAATATAATCAAAAATGCTTAACATGATTTTAAATATATGACAAAACGGCTGTGTTGAGTCTTGAATAATAATGAGGATTATACGTTTTGTGTACACGATTTGTGTACCTGTTTTATTCCTCGTGGCTTGCTATATTAGCCAATTCAGTTGAGCAACAACAGGTTAGGTAATATAAGATCTTAAAGGCACTGATAGCAGAGAAAATCAAATGTGGAGGGTGACCCAAAGCAGAAGAGGAGGTAATTCAATGCTCCTCTTCTTTATTTTCGATTTCAATAATGGTGTATTCTTCAGATCGCAAGCAATCATAGATTTCATCGCTGATTTGTTCATCAGGTGTTTCCCAGGTGTGGGTATCATCAATTTTCCCCTGGTATTCCAGAAAATCTATAACTGGCTGAATTTTATGACCTTTATAGATAATGTGCTTTCCATAATCATCATCATTTTCAGCTATCTGTTCAATACTGATATCTTCTGCGAACTCGAAAACGGCAGTGACAGTAAGTACCAGTTTCATTAAACCTCCTTCTTAAGCGGAGAAAGAATACAGTTCAACTTTTCTGTGGAGTTGTAAGCTGCTCTTTTTTAGCCTGCTTTTTAGCCTGACAGTCTGGACAGAGTGCCCCCCGATAATTAGGGAAATGGGGAGGTGTCTGAAAAGGCTGATACCAGTAACCATTTAGTTTGATTCTGCCGCAAACAACGCATTCAGGCAGATATACTTCACTACTCATATCGGGCTCCTTGCTTGTTGAGTGTAATCTCTTGAATTAATAGGAGAATCAAAGAATATGCCAGAATAGTTGTGATATGTTAAGCGCTATGCAGGAACGGGCTTACCAAATAATGTTATCTCCGGGCACTCTCCAACAAATAATAATGGATAGCGTTGCTGGAAGAATTAGACAAACGGTATATCTTTTCAAGCGAAACGTAATCGTAAGCTCCGTTCTGAATCGAAAGCCGGAAATCCTCTTCCCGTTCTTGTTCTCCTATCAATATCAGTGGAGCTGCTATCGGATGATTCTGGCGCAAACCTAATAAGACCTCTCCAAGTCCAGCAATTCTGCTGCTCATCAATACCAGTTGGGGTTTGAATTCTCTGATAAAATCCAGAAATGAGTGCAAATTACGGGCGATCATGGTTGTAATATCAAAGCTGGTATGCTTTAGCTCCGTTATATACCTCTCTATCAGCGGCTCATTACTTTCGTAAATTATAACGGTTACTTTTGTCATATTGTAATGTACCTGTAAAAAGAGGAAAATCACTTTTTCACCCCTGATAGATCTGCAAAGTGAATGCCATCATGAATGGCTCTTTTACTGCTTTTTTAATCTTAGTGCATTATTTATGTTATTGCTGACCACAAAAACCAAAAAGAAGGAGAAAAAATGGTTCGCATTCTATTAAATGTGGGGATCATGGCAGGGCTCATCTACCTTATTGACTGGCTTCTTCCTGCGGTACATATTAAAAAAGCAACAACCGCAATCTGGGTCGCCATAGTCTACAGCCTGCTGAATTTTTTCCTGGGGTGGTTATTTATCTTTCTAACCTTTCCATTGGTTCTTCTTACTCTGGGGCTTTTTAAATTTGTAATCAATGCATTTTTTCTATGGCTGACAGACAAACTGATAGAAGATTTCCGGATTGATGGTTTTGGATGGACTCTGATTACCGCTTTTCTTATTTCCGCAGGTAGTTCTGTAGTGCACACTATTTTACGCTTTTAAACTCCAGACTTTTGCTTCTGGTAATATTCCATAGCTTCAGGAATCAATCTCCTGATATCCTGAATTCGGTTTTCGGTGGATGGGTGAGTGCTGAGGAATTCGGGAACTGAAGGCCCACCCTGTTTTTCCATGCGTTGCCAAAACTCTACCGCTTCCTGGGGATCATAGCCTGCCATTGCCATGAAAATCAGTCCAAGCCGATCTGCCTCAGATTCCTGAATGCGACTGTATGGAAGAAGCACCCCCACCTGGGTTCCAACCCCAAATGCAATGAGCGCCAACTGCTGGGTAAGTTGAGGCTGCTCCGATAAAGCCTCAGACAAAGCCATTCCTCCTAACTGAACAAGCAGCAACTGACTCATTCTCTCATTTCCGTGCCTGGCTACCGCATGCGCTACCTCATGACCTAAAACCACCGCCAGACCAGTGGCATCTTCACATACAGGCAAAATTCCTGTCAGTACCGCAGTCTTACCCCCAGGCATGGCAAATGCGTTAACTGAACTGTCCTTTACCAGATTAAATTCCCACTGAAATCCTTCCAGAACCTCCGGTTTATTTTCTGCCCTGAAATACTGTTCGACTGCACGCTGAATTCTTTTTCCTACAGTGGAAACCATTTTGGCTTCTTCAGTTCCTCTGACTATCTGATTTTCATCAAGAAACTGCTTATAAGACTGAAAACTCAGGGCCAGCAATTGTGATTGAGGTATAAGATTCAGTTGACGTCTTCCACTGACAGGTACCGGTGAGCACTGAATAAAAAGAAATAATCCGATAGAGGACAGGATAACGGCAGTTTTCATATAAACCCCTGATTTATATGAAACTGCGAAAGATATGCCACTGTGCAGGAAAAATCATCAGAGTCAGCTTAAAATGACCAAAAACTATTTGGAGCAGGATAAAAGCCATCCTGCATGGGTTGTATTTTTTTTTGAGAGTGACTTTATTATAGATAACGTGCACTGTTTATTTCGGAAGAGTAATAAAATGCAGAGCTGCAGTGAATCGCAAAGGAAATGCTTTGCGTTTAAGATTCTGTTGTATCCACCTGGGTTTTAATAAGAGATCTGAGCAGCTCTGCAACACTCCATGCCTGAGCGATGCAACCACGGGGAGTATAAGGTGCTTGTGCATCGAAAATTTCACTTACAGAACCTATGCAGGCTTCAGACAAATGAGAATCAAAGCTTTTGAGGAATTCACCTGCTTTTTTCTGCTGGTCCGGGTAAAGCTTCAACCAGGCATCGATAAAAGGCCCTATCAGCCATGCCCAGACTGTCCCCTGATGATAAGCGGCATCTCTGGCCCGAAGATCTCCAAAGTATTTTGGTTTAAAATGCGGATGCTCCTCCGAAAGAGTCCTCAGCCCAAAGGGGGTCAGAAGCTTTTCGGATACGACTTTTATAACCGCTTCCCATTTTGATTTGTCCAGTACAGGGTAATCCAGGGAGATTGCCAGAATCTGGTTTGGCCTGCAGGAACTGTCCGCTTCCTGATCTCCATCGATAACATCATAGAGGTAATTAAGCTCCTCATTCCAGAACCGCTCATTAAAGGATTTGTACACTTTTGCGGAAAGCTTCTCCAGCTCTGATACCAAAGAATCTCTCTTCTCCACTCTCAACCATTTTTCCATTAACTTCAAAGCATTATACCACAAAGCATTTATCTCCACCGCTTTTCCACTCCGGGGCGTAACTACCCAGTCCTCCACTTTTGCATCCATCCATGTTAACTGCAGCCCCAACTGTCCCTGACTCAGTAAACCATCGGCAGGATCTGCACCGATACCAAAAAGGGTCCCTTTAACATGTGCATCAATGATCTCTGTCAGTTTATCCAGAAGTGAATTGAGAGTAAACCGGTCGTTTGTGTATTGTAAATACCGGTTCAGCGCATGAAAGAACCACAAAGTGGCATCGGCAGTGTTATATCTGCCTTCCTTTTCTCCTTCCGGAAAGAGGTTTGGAATAAGCCCCTTACGGATATAGCGTGCAAATGTCCGCAGGATCCATCCTGCCTCAGTAAATCTGCCGGTTACAAGGGTAAGCCCCTCCAGGCTGATCATTGTGTCACGACCCCAGTCGGTAAACCAATGATAACCGGCGATAACAGAACGGAGTTCATCACCGGAAGCATGGGTCCTGATTATATCCGGTGAACGTCCCACCGGAGAAATTATAAACTGATCTGCTGCGATTACCAGCTCGGCAGCTATACCTTTTTGCGCTTTTGAAGACGCGAGGCTGATAAGTTTCTCCCTTCTCTCAATTTCTTTCTTCATCGCTATTTCCGCATTCATTGCCAGCACGTTTTCCACTGATTCACATGATGCTGTCATGGTGAAAGGATTATCTGTATTTATCCTGGCAGAAATGGTGCCGGGAGTCCAAAGAGAACCTACCGAATCATAGCCCCGATCTGCTTCGATGAAATGATGAATATCCCTGACTTCTCCACCGTCAAGAATAAAACTTACTTTTTTCCCGCTGAGAAAAAGGTTCAGTCTGGGCAAATGCGGATCAGCACATATCTGATAATAGAAGCGGTGAGCAATAAGATAATAATCATCTTTCCGGCTTTTCTGCAGGGGAGAATCGTGCCTGCGGAAATCAATGGATGGACGAAGGTTGAGGGTGATCTCATCACCATGTAACACTCTGTAAGAGATATATACAGTGTTTTGCAAATGAGGCATGAAAATCCGCTTTTCCATCAGTGTGTTACCAATCTGGTAACTCCAAACAGGAAGTCCCCATTCGAGCCGGAATTCGGTGAGATAGGAAGTTCCGTGAACCGTGATATCGGTCAGATGGGTCTGTTCACAGGAGATACAAACCTCCTTTGAATCGGACAGAAGCAGATGCTCGATCAGATGGTTCAGTAAAACCACTCTTCCCAGAGGTGAAGGGAGCGCTGCGGTAAGCAAGGCATGATACCTGCGGGTCAATGCTCCCGCAAGAGTGCCTGACGCGTATCCGCCTAATCCATTGGTCACCAGCCATTCTTTATCGAGAAGATTGTGGTGTGGCTGTTCTGCAGACCACAGAATCTTGCGCACAGGTATTTGCAGGTGATACCTCCTTCAGATCTGAGCCTTTTTATCGGGAAGAGGCATTCCCATTCCGACAGAGATACTCTGTTTACCGATAACCATTTTGTCATCAATCGATTCATCATTTGTCACTTTGGAGTCGGATATTTCAGAATGCATGAAAATCCAGATGGTATAAATACCCAGTGCAGTACCCAGGGGAACACAGATCAGATCCAGACAACCAAGAATAAGTATCATCATCTGAGCCCAGGGCCTGTTTCTTATGATTCCCAGTGCAGCTATTACTCCGCTAATCGCAAAAAGCATTAAAAAAATACCTACAACCGCAAGGATTACCAGCTGAATATTGGCTGAACTCTCTTTATCTGAGAAAAAGCCTTTGCTTAACAGTACTGCATAGATGGCGCTGAAAACCACTGTGTAAAGTATGCTGATGGCGATATGGAGGGCTCCCAGAAGTTCGATTTCTTTGTGCATAAAAGGGCCTCTTGAGAACAGGTTAGCAGAAACTTTTCGAGAATATTAATGAGCAAGAGACCTGCCATTTTTCATGAAAAATGCTTTTTCATTTGCATTAAATACTCCAGAATCCCCGGGAAAAGCTGTGCCAGCAATCCGCCTAACTGCCCCCGTAAACCCATATAGACCACTCTTGGTTCTTTATAGGATGCATAAATTATCCGGCTAGCCACCTGTTCGGGTGTGTACCTGAATTTGTTGGCAGCCGCAGAGCTACATTGCTTTCCCAGACAGTGAGAAAAAAAATCACTTTTAGTTAACCCCGGATAAACGGTAATCACCCTGATACGTTTCTCCCTAAGTTCCAGCCGCATTGCGTCAGACAAACTGTCCAAAGCCATTTTTGTTGCCCGGTAACCACCGTTGCTTCTGGTGGCAATACGGGTAACCATCGATGATACATTGATTATGATTCCGCCACCATTGCGACACATAAGAGGTATTGTCTTCTGAATTGTATAAAGAGGACCGAAAAGATTGACACTGAAAGCGGTCTGTAAATCATCTGCAGAGATGTCCTGTACGTTGGAAATGAGTCCTACCCCTGCATTGTTGACCAGAATGTCAATACCTCCAAATCGTTTTTCTGCCCTGGCTAAAACTTCTTCAACCTGTTGAGGATCGGTGATGTCGGCGCTAACCGCCATCGCTCTGTTCTCTCCAATACTTTTAACCAGCTCATTTAGCCTCTCTGAAGAACGGGCTGTCAGAACCACTCTGGCTCCCTCGGCCGCAAAAGCCCTGGCTGTGGCTGCACCGATACCCCCTGATGCTCCGGTAATTAACACCGTAGTCCCAAAAAGATCCATTAACTGAATTCTCCCTTAAAAAAATGGATGAAGCATGCTGTTTTTTATCAAAAGGCAAAAGAAATGCCATTCCCCTTCGCAGTGGACTGCTTCCGGGGAGGGACTCACCAACAGTGGTTGGTTCACACCGCAAACTGTTGATCTTATGTCGTGGCTTTTAAGCGGTAAACTTTTTTGTCGAGTATTTGTAAAGCCTGCGGAATAAAACAACCAGCTCTTTCATCTGATAATTTGCATTGACTCCGCTTGGGTTGGGAAGTACCCACAGCACTGATTCTCCAATTGTCTCCGGCTGCTTCCCAATAGTGGCTCTTTTATTGCCAGATGCCACCCGGTATGCTCCAACCCCCAACATGGCTACCACTTTAGGAGTCATGCTTTTAACCTTCTCTTTCAATAGCCTGAACCCAACTGTCAGTTCTTCTTTGTCTAGTTCTGCAGCCGTTGCAGTGGCACGGGCCACCAGATTGGTAATCCCTATACCCATCGATGGCAACAGGTCTTCTTCAAAGGGGGAGAGAACTCGTGGTGTAAAACCCGAAAGGTGCAGCAGTGGCCAGAAACGGTTTCCGGGACGGGCAAAATGGTGCTTAACAGCAGCACTGTATAGTCCCGGATTGATTCCACAGAAAAGTATATCGAGATTTCTGGCAATTATATCCGGAACAGTCTTTCCTGCAGAATCTTTAAGCAGTTTCCTGTCTGGTTTCCATGGTTTTTCCGGCATATCGGCTCTGATTATTCTCACTTATTTTTTAGAATCACACTGACTTCATTCATTTTCTGGGAAACAAAAAGTATTTTTTCTGTTTCAAAGAACGTAGCAGGAAAAATAGTATGAATTTCATTGAAGAATTGCGCTGGCGTGGAATGATCCACGATACGACCCCAGGAATCGAAGAAAAACTGCAACAGGGCCCAAAAGTCGGATATGCCGGATTTGATCCTACAGCCACTTCACTCCATATCGGTCATCTTATCCCAATAATGCTCTTAATGCATTTTCAGCGATGTGGCCACAAACCCATTGCACTGGTTGGTGGTGCAACCGGGATGATTGGTGATCCTTCAGGAAAATCGGAAGAAAGAAAACTGCTCTCCATAGAACAGGTCGCTTTCAATCAGGAATGCATAAAAGGACAGTTGGCAAAATTTCTGGATTTCTCCGGCAGCAATGCCGCAGAAATAGTAAATAACTACACCTGGTTTAAGGATATGGGCTTTCTTGAGTTTTTGAGGGATGTAGGCAAATACCTGACTGTTAATTACATGGTTTCGAAGGATTCGGTTAAAAACCGGTGGGAAAATGGGATCTCTTATACCGAGTTTAGCTACCAGCTCTTACAGGCTTATGATTTCTGCTGGCTTTATACCCACAAAAACTGCATTCTTCAGATTGGTGGATCGGACCAATGGGGCAATATCACTTCAGGCACAGAACTGGTTCGCCGCAAAGTATCGGGGGAAGCATTCGCACTGACCTGTCCTCTGCTTACCAGGGCTGATGGTAAGAAGTTTGGAAAAACAGAAGGAGGGGAGAGCGTCTGGCTTGATCCAAAATTGACCTCCCCTTATAAATTCTACCAGTATTGGCTTAATGTCACCGATGAGGATGCTCCCCGTCTGCTCAGAATCTTTACCCTGATGTCACAGAATGAGATTTTAAGCCTTGAGCAGGAACAGAAGAAGGCTCCTCAGGAACGAGCCATGCAGAAAGCGCTGGCAAAAGAGATAACCGTACGGGTACACTCACAGCAAGATTATTTAAAAGCTATTGAAGCATCAGAGATTTTATTCGGTAAAGGAACTGCAGAAATGCTGCGACAGCTCTCTGAAGAGGAATTTCTCTCCGTTTTTGAGGGAGTCCCTCAAACCGGCATAAGCAGCACTGAACTTGAAGCCGGGATAACAGCGCTGGATTTAGCATCTGTTAAAACAGGACTGTTTTCATCCAAAGGTGAAGCCAGACGGATGATCTCTCAGGGCGGATTGTCGATTAATAAAGAGAAAATAACCGATCCGGCAATTGTTATCAATCCATCATTTCTGATTAACGGCAAATATATTCTGCTGCAGAAAGGAAAGAAAGGTTACTTTATTGTTAAGACCAATTAATTATCCGGTATCTTCACCCGATTGCTATATTCAATTGCAGTGCACTGTATTGTTTACAATATCCTCTCTGCCATCAGTAGCTCTGTTACGACACTTTGATGTTAATTTTTATTTGCAAGATAACCAAACGTAAGGATATGCCTCATGCGATCAGTGTTGCGATTGTCAATGATAATTTTTTGTTTGGCTGCTTATAAAGTTCCGGCTGATCATGATACCATTATTCATATAATTGCCGGAGCAGAGACTCATGGTATGATCGAGGCTTGTGACTGTTATCAGGATCCAGGTGGCGGATTACTCAAGCGATCGACCATAATTAAATCAGCAGGCAAACGGGATAACTTTCTTCTTCTGGATGCCGGAGGCTTTTCCGCCGGTGGAATATATGATTCTTATTCAGAGGGGAGAGCTGGTGATTCGATTCGTACCATTATTACAATCAGGGGGATGGCTGCAATCGGCTATGATGTAGCAGCTATTGGTGATGAGGAATTACAATATGGGACCACATGGATTATTAAGCAGGCCAAAGATGCCGGCCTTCCGCTTGTGTCTGCAAACATTTTCACCAAAAAAGGAAAGCCGCTTGCCTCTACTTATGTTCTGGTAAAAAAAGGAGGCAAAACATTCGCTGTTACCGGTTTAACTACAAATGAAAAACTTTTCTCTCTTGATACCACCGTTACCATTGGTGATCCATTTAAATCGCTTTCCAGAATATGGCAGGAAATGGTTGAAAATTCTGATTATCAGATCATCCTCTCTCATCTGGGGCAGGAAAAATCAGAATCTTTGGCGGATTCTTTTCCAGAATGCGATATAGTTGTTAATGGTCACCGCAAATCAGATCAGAACCCAGTTCTTTTAACTGGCAAAGCTCCACTGATGCAGTTCGGATTTCAAGGAAAAAGTCTTTCCTTTGCAGAACTGAGTCTCAGGGGTAACAAGCTTGAAATTAACAGAAAAAAATGGTTGCATGTGAGTCTGCAGACTCCGGATGACAGTACAATAGCTGCAAATCTTAATGCAGAAAAGGTAGAATCCAGACCGGTATATGATCTGTACATTATGAGTCAGTGTCCATACGGGATTCAGGCTCTAAATTCCTTTGTCGAATTTGTAAAAATGTTCAAGAAAATCGATTGGAGCATTCAATTCATAGGCAGTGTGGACAATGATTCTGCTTTAAGCTCTCTTCATGGAAAAGAGGAAGTGGAAGATGAACAGATCTGGCTGGCGGTAAAGCAGATCTATCCTGACAGATGGCTGGAATTTCTGGAACTGCGAAGTAAATCATTTGTTCCCACCACATCCATATTGCAGAAGATGAAAATTGATATGGAGAAGATTCTTCAGTGGGTCGCATTGAAAGGCCGGCAAGAGCTGATGTCACATTATCAGAGAGCGTCCAGACTTAATATCAAGGCTTCGCCTACCTTGCTGCTTAATAATTATCCCTTGGAAATTCAGATAACCAGAGATCGATTAAGCAAGTTTCATTGTGATAAGATAGATGGATCACCCGCTGAATGTAAAAAACTTCCAGAGTGTTTTGAAGACAGAGACTGCAAAAAGAAGGGTAAAATCGGGCGATGCAATGAGAATAAGAAATGTGTATTTCAGGATGCAGTGCCATTTATATTTACGGTTTTAATTGCAGACTCTACCTTCCAGCACCCCGAAAATGCGGTTATAGCCACAACTGAGGAGCTTTTCCCCGGGGTAAAAGTGGAAATTGTCACATTGAGTTCTGAAGAAGGGAAACAAATAATAAGTAAATTCAATCCCGACGCTCTTCCATTTTACCTTTTTTCCAGGGAAATAAAACAGGCCTATAATTTTACTTCTGTGGAGAGTGGGCTGGTAGAAAAAAACGGGTGTCTTACCTTTAAAGAAGGCATAGTCAGCAGGAATTATCTGTTAAATCGCAACAGGAAAAAAGGGGAGATGATTCTGTTTGTTGATCCTTTTTTTCCACAGATTCAATTGATAGTAGAAAGTTTCCTGTCTGATTCAGCAACATTGCAGAACAGCACGATTCTGCCAGCAATTTTTCATGACCCTTCAACATCGATGCGAGGTACTGAACAGTGGTTTAGGATGGAGGAAGCCGCGCGATGGCTGGCTGTGGCCAAATTGAATACTCAAAAATATCCTCAATATCTGAAAGAATATGTCAAATCACCAGGCAGCTCTTTCTGGCCGGAAATCTGCAAAAAGACCGACCTTAATGCCGATTCCGTTTCTGTTCATGCCAGCTCAGAGAAGAACGGAATAGTAAAGCACTGGGAGTTGCTAAAAAACATTCAGATAAATGATCCAGTGACGTTACTGGTGGAGAATAAAGAATTGGTCAAGTTTCACAGTGAAAAGGAATTGGAAACGTTTCTGCAGAATAGAAAAAAGTAGAGCTTTTATTGAAAGAAGCTCTACTTTTAAAAAGAGAATTACTGGGTGATAAATTTTACAGTTCCTATAATCGATTCATCTTTGGAATCTACTATATACACCCGCCAATCTCCTTGCAAACCCAGAGGTATCGATTTGGAGCTGTATGTACGGAAATTTCCCGAATTTACCTTTAAGGAGACTGTGCTCATAAGTTCGTCACCCCAATACCATCGATGTTGGATTTCTTCGGGACCGGATGCCCCCTTAATTTGAGTAAAACAGAACAGACGACGGACTTCAGCAGGAAATGTGTCACCTGCGTTTTCAGGTTCAAGATCTTTTACATTTAGGGCAATCAAAGCTCTGCTGATGGAAAGATTTGATTTTTGTGCGGTGATTTCTTTTTTCACGGTATCTGCTTTGGGCTTGACGGTTGAGTCCTGGGGGCTCTGAGCAAATAGCGCTGATGCGACTAAAAGAGACAGTGACAGTGCTGCTATGGTTCGCATAAGTTGCTCCTGTTAAAGGTTCGATAGAATCATTCCTTTGATTATGTCTGCCATTTTAATTTAATCATACATTAAGTGAAAGAGAAAAAACAGGACAATGTTAGTGGCTCAAATCAGAATTATCCTGAATTCCGCAGTTGAGGTGGATGCAGACTCAATCCCTATCTTGCATCGGGACGCATATGCGCTGCATTCAGCTTCGGATTTTAGGATCATACATTAAGAAGTTGTCTGATATTTCCTTAAGTCACTATTTCCAATTATTTTAAAGACGTTCCAAACATTGAATGTACAATGCTAGAAAGGCTTTAAAAATGGATATCGATCTCAACGATCAGGAGTTACGCGTACTTGGGGCTTTAATCGAAAAAGAGATAACTACTCCTGAATACTATCCACTCAGTTTAAATGCGTTAACGGCTGCATGTAATCAGAAATCAAATCGTGAGCCAGTTATGAATCTTACCGAAGATGAAGTCTCAGAAGCACTGTTGTCATTAAGGGATAAGAAGCTGGTTTGGCAGCTTTCCACTGCAGGCGGCAGGGTGCCTAAATTTGAACATAATATCAGAAGCCTGTTTACTCTCTCTAAAGCTGAGACTGCTGTTCTTTGTATACTAATGCTTAGAGGTGCACAGACTGCCGGCGAGATAAAGGGAAGAACAGAGCGGATGTACTCGTTCTCAAATCTTCAGGAAGTTGAAGAAACTCTAAAAACACTGATATCGCGGGAGGATGGTCCTTTTGTCAGGGAACTGCCACGTCAGCCAGGAAAGAAAGAACCTCGGTTTATCCATCTTTTTTCAACCATGATTATCGATTCGCTGGAATCCTCAGTTCCCCCTGTTACAGAAACTTCAATGCAGAAATCTACCTATTCAGACCGATTGTCAAATCTTGAACAGGAAGTGAAACAGTTGCGGGAAAGGCTGGATTTGCTGGATAATCGATTCAATGAAATCTTGCGTCAGCTTGAATAAGAAACATATTCACATAAAGATGGATACAGATTCTAAAAACTGATGATTTTTTCAATATAGTTACAGTATGCTTGTAAAATGAGGTCTCCAGCCATCACAGAAAGCCAAATGCCGGCTCCCAGAAATGGTCCAAAGGGGATATGGTGATCAGGATCAAGTTTTTTTAAAGCGATGAGCGTTAAACCAATAGCTGATCCGAAAAAAGCACCGAAAATAATACTCATTAAAGAAAATTTTGCTCCAAAGATTGCTCCGCTTGCCGCCATAAGTTTGACATCACCAAATCCCATTGCATCGCCCTTTTTTAATATCGTGGTTCCAAGCCATCCTATCAGGTAAAGAGTCCCTCCACCCAGTAAAATTCCTGCCAGAGATTGGAAGGGGGTTATTTCACCAGGGAGAAATGAGACCAGAAGTCCGCATATAATTAAAGGCAGTGTGAATCCATCTGGAATGATGTAATGCCTTATATCTATCACCGCTACAGGAATCATAAGCAGGAGGAAAATGTATTGCAGTAGCAAAGATGGAAAACTGAACCAGCTAAAACTGGAAATATCTTCTCTAAACAGAGCAATACAGATTATTAACGAGCAAATTGCAGTTGTCAGTTCGATAAGGGGGTAAACCCAGGAGATAGATGTTTTGCACTTACTGCATTTGCCGCCCAAAAAAAGAAAACTTATTACAGGGATATTTTCCCAGGGTTTTATTCTATTGTTACAGGATGGACAATGGGATGGCGGCCAGAGGATGGATTCTTCACGGGGAATCCGCCAGATAAGTACATTAAAAAATGATCCCAACACCAGTCCCATGCATATACTAAACAGATAAATCAAAAACTTAGCTCCGGTTTAAGATTCAGCTCTCTTTTGTTCTATTGTAGCACGGTTGGTTTTACTTTTTCAACCTTGTTCTTTACTTTTTCTTTGTAATTTGGATCTATGAGTTTTCTCAGGTGATTACGGGTTCTGGTTAATTCTGTAAGTTTCATAGCCGAAGGAAGGCTTTTAAAGGTACGATATACAGCTGATTTATTAAAACTGGCTTCTGTCCGATTGAAAGTGGAAATTGAGAGACAGACTATCCAGGCAAGCAAAACAGTCTTTAGGAAGCCCAGCATAGCTCCAAGTAATCTGTCCAGCCACCCTAGTAATGTCAGATGGACTATTTTCTTGATCAGCCATCCAAGAGTAAGAAACGAAAGCACAATCGCTATATACAGGATGGTAAAAGACAGTGCATTTCTGATATATGAAGGCAATTTAATGAATTGAACCAGAACAGAAAAGTCATTGTAGTATAAAAATGCCCCCAGAAAACCACCAATCATAGCTACAAGACGGATTATTTCGCCAATAAAGCCACGTTTAATTCCGATGGTAACAAATATCAGAGCAAAGATTGAAAAGACGATATCAAGAGTATGCATACAACATTTTCCTGGCAAAGCTCTGATAAATAGGAATGATAAAAATAAAACGAATCAGGGGTTAAAAAAAATGATACAGGGGGAATAGCGATTCACAGAAAAAATGGCGGGTTACCCCGCCAATCAGAATCATCGCAATTAAATCATTCTTCTTCTTCCAGTATACCGACTACATGTTTGTCTTCGATTATAAAGACTTTACTGTTACCTTTTTTATAAATCCATTTTTCCTGCAGGGCCCAAGGCTGTTGAACTTTTTCGATAATCGGGGGTTCACCTAACAGAAAGAACAAAGTTTCCTGTTTTATACCTATTTCAAAACGGCCATCGTAGATACAGGACTTATCTAATTCTGGAAGATCGGGATGAGATTGAACATAGGCATCAATTTGAGTTTGATCTGGTTTGATTAATTCCTGAGAGCCACAACCGGCAAGGACTATACAGGTTGCAAAGATCCATTTAAGCGTTTTGAAGTTCATGTTCAAACTCCTCTTCCGTTGAGAATATTTTTACCAATTTGTTAAGCCCCACAACTTCAAGCACATCACGTACATATTCGTTTGGCTCGATAAGAACCAAGTTTCCGCCCTTTTTTTTAAGAGTATTGTGACAGTATATCAACACATTCAATGCTCCACTGTCTAAATAGGTCACTTGTGCCAGATTCATGGCAATAAAGTGAACGTTTTTCTCCAGCAATGTGTTAATATAGGACTTTAACACAATCGAATCCTTAAGCCGGTCAATCTTGCCAACAATATCAATGATATGATACTGTTTCTTTTCCCTTCCGCCAATATCCATATCTTTTGCCTCTGCATGGATTAATTTCAGAAAATACGGGTAGTTCAGTATAATATAATATTAATGATGTCATTTTGAAAATAAAGAGAATCACTACCTTTTCAAAAAAAGTAGAATCGTTGCTGATGAAATGGTCTATGGGAGGACATAAACGCTGTTACGCCCCTTCTTTTTGCCTTCCAGTAGCGTACTTTCCAGGCGCATTAGAAAACCATTGGAGGTGTCTTCCTTGCTGCATTGCCCAACTGAAAGAGTAATGGTTACCCCACCGGATAATCCTTCAAGACGCTTTGTCCGCTCATGAACATTGTTGCGCAATCTTTCTGCCAGTTCCATTGCCTCCCTCTTGTTAGTGTTAGGCAGAATAAGCAGGAATTGGTCGCCTGAGTATCGGCTGAGAATATCTACATTGCGAATCGTCTTTTTTATGATTTTTACAATGACGGTAAGGACCTGGTCGCCCATCTTATGAGATAGCAGATCATTAATTCTGCGAAATTCATCGATATCCAGCAATATTGCCGACAAAGCATGCTTATATCTTTTGGACCTTAAAATCTCTTCCTTGAGTTTTTCCAGATGGTACCCAGGGGTGTATACCCTCTCAATCCATTCTTCTTCTGGTTTGCGTATAGGTTTTTCAACTGGCTTTTCCAGGGTTTGAAAGAGAACCTCCTCTGTAGTATTCTGCTGGGCGAAATAATCCATGGCAGCGATCTGGATTCCTACAGTGCGACCCAGCTTCTGTTCCATACCTTTCTTGTTTTCCAAAATATGACGCCAGTGGATTACAGCCTCCCGGCTGGAAAATGTTTTGCCGGTAAGCTTTTGTAAAAGCATTCCAAAGGGATTTGGCTGACTGGAACGTAATTCTATAAAGATCTGCTTTATCAAATCCAGCGAACTCTGGTCTTGCTGCAGGGGAATCTGAATTAGTTCCTTATATCCTTCAAATGGCATTTCATTATTCATATTTAAGCGCTTTATAGGATAGATCTGAATTATACTTATTCATAAATAATTGATTACTAATCTCGTTATCAATGAAATTAATCATTATTGCCCCTTTTAGCTTTTTTTTTAACATTACCTGCAAATTAGGGGCCCTTGGGTTCCAAAAGAGCGCTCTCTTAATTTGCCTAAGGTAGTGACTTTATCCTAACCTTATCTAAAATCGTGACTTATTAAATGAGTGTATTATTCTTTTTAACAGTCATGATGTATTTTTTTTAAAGCTAAGCCGAAAAACAGGAGTGTCAATATGAGCCTATTTGAAATCAAATGCCCTATGTGTAAAGGTAGTTTATGGATCGACCCTGCAACATTGAAGGTGGTTGATCATAAATCCGCAGACCATCCTAAAGCCAGCCTCGAGCAATTTTTACAGGCACAAAAGAAAGGTGTCGCCTGGGATGACAAATTCCAAAAAGCCAAAGAGGAAGAAGCCAGAAGAAAAGCCGAAATTGAAATGAAATTTAAAAAAGCTAAAGAAGAAGATGATGGTTCGGTAGAACCATTTAAATCACCTTTTGATTGGGATTAAGGAGTTAACTAATAATATGAAAGGAACAGCTATCTTGACTATTTTTTGTACTGCACTCTCCTGTGCATCCGATTACCCGGAAGGTCTGTTTGGAGAAATAAATACTTCCAAAGGGAAAATTGTCGTCTCTTTAGAGTTTCAGAAAGCACCTATGACTGTAGCTAATTTTGTGGGGTTGGCAGAGGGAACTATCAAATCTTCCAGAGGAAATGAAAAATTTTATGACGGCCTCAGGTTTCATCGGGTAGTACCAGGGTTTGTTATTCAGGGGGGAGACCCCAGAGGAAATGGCACAGGCGGTCCTGGATATTCTTTCCCTGATGAGTTTCATCCGGAGCTTAAACACGATGCCGCAGGAATCCTCTCCATGGCAAATGCCGGACCTAATACTAATGGAAGTCAGTTTTTTATCACACTGGCACCTACACCTCACCTTGACAACCGTCATTCAGTCTTTGGTAAAGTGATTGAGGGAATGGATGTGGTTAATAAAATCGCTGCCAATGATACTATAAAATCGGTGAAAATTATCAGGGTAGGCAAGGATGCAAAAAGCTTCAAATCTGATCAGCAAAGTTTTGACTCGATGGTTAAAACGATAAACGAAAAAAAGGAAGCTTTCTATAAAGACCTCCTCTCAAAAGCGGTTACCGCCGGATATGGACTCAAATACGTCGTGCAAAAAGAAGGAAATGGGGAAAAGCCTACTCAGGGTTCCAGCATAAAAGTGCA
>CAYPMS010000032.1:0-35590 GCA_964411655.1 uncultured Fibrobacter sp. | reverse complement strand
ACCCGATAGAAGATTTTTTTTACAACTTCCACCGTCTATTTGTATTGCCGTTGAAACAAGAATCATGATATGATAATATCAAAGTGAGAGGTAGGTAATGGCAAACAGCATTAATATGCTTCTTGATGTATCAGTTCC
Organism: uncultured Fibrobacter sp.; assembly: GCA_964411655.1. Classification (GTDB taxonomy): domain Bacteria; phylum Fibrobacterota; class Chitinivibrionia; order Chitinivibrionales; family Chitinispirillaceae; genus JAAYPC01. The sequence continues at coordinate 35,452 of CAYPMS010000032.1, read as the reverse complement.
CATATCGGTACAGCTTGGTCAAACCAGAATGACTATCCGGGAACTTCTTAATCTTAAAAAAGGTGGTATTGTCCGGCTTAACCGCATGGCAGGTGAACCGGTCGATGTGTTTCTCAGCAAGAAAATTATCGCCAAAGGTGAAATAACGGTTGTTGATGACAAACTCTCTGTAAGAATCGGGCAGCTCTATGGAGCCAAAGAGAAATTTAAGCATCTCTGATTTTTAAAAACTCTAAAAAAGCACACCCAGAGTCACACGGAGAAATGAAAAATCAACCTTATCGAAACGAAAAGCATAGTCCAAATAATATCTTTTAAAATGAACTCCAGCTCCCAAAGTAGGAATTTTACCCGATAATCCAGCACGGAAAACTGCAATATTCCAGAATTCTGCTTCCAATCCAAAACGGAAAGATGTGGTATATTGTTTATCCAATCCCAGTGCTAAAGTCCAGTTTCCCCCCAGGTCACCGCTTTTATCTACATAGGAAATCCCATAATATTGGGAATATCTGATTTTTTCTCTGTATCCCAGAGGAGAATGTAACCAGATGATTTCGGTGGGAAGAAAATCTCTCACTGCAATTCCCAATATGATATTACGGCTTGTCACTTTTTTTGATAAATCATAATCCAGACCTATACTGGCCATAACTCCTAAATCCGCGTTTACTCCAACACCCATGTATTTTCTGTCATTTGGGTTCATTGTCTGCCAGTATCCTTTCAGACTAAAAGCAGCAGAGATATTTAAGAGACGTGGCAGTCCGCTTACGGGGATCGTGGGCATTTTCAAAGAAAGCATTTTTCCCAGGGTAAGAATCATCATATGCTGATTGTTCTGAAAATAACCCTTTGGTATTCCGTCTGATCTGAGTGAAACATCTTTTAGTGATTCCTCATAAGTTGAAGGTAAAGAATCAAATATGGGAATATCACCGCTTAGAAAGGGAATATATGCAATTGATGATGCAATCTGCCCCGGATGTGGTATTCGCAAGGCAAAGCATGCCTGTCGGGAAAGGCCACGATAGATATCCGCTATTTCTGCGGACATTTCGATCTGTTTGGCAAAAGAAACAGATGCCGGATTCCAAATCACTGAAGAAGCTCTCTTTGGCAGAACGACCCCAACATCGCCCATAGCTGCGATTTCTGCTCCGGCAGGCAAATGAGCCATATCTACAACATAGCGAATCTGTAGTTCTTCTGCAATGATTTCAGGGCCAAAAGAAAACTGCAATAACAGAGCAGTCAAGAAGACAGAGAGTCTTTTATTCTGACAGGCAGACATCATTCACCAATAATACTGACCGAGACTTGCCTGTTTCTGGGACCGTCAAATTCGCAGAAATAAATAGATTGCCATGTACCAAGGACCAGCAAACCGCGAGAAACCGGAACCAGTGTACTTAAACCAACGATTGATGCTTTAAGATGGCTGTCTGAATTTCCCTCTGCATGCCTGTAAAAAGGTTCCCGCTGAGGTATCAATTGAGCAAGTTTTTTAAAAAAATCAGTTTCTACATCCGGATCAGCATTTTCATTTACGGTAATTGCGGCAGTAGTGTGTAAACTTATTACCGAACATATTCCATTTTTAATCCCGCAATTATCGATAATCTTCTGCACATCAGGAGAGATGTCTATCCATTGGCAACGATTTTTGGTGGATAGGGAGATAATTTCCTGCTTTACCATGCTTACCCCCCTTTAAAAGCAGATATCAACTGTTATCAGACCTCCCGGGCATCTTTACAGTCATGATATCATAATTTGCATCAATCGACAATTGTATCTTCAGGAAGAATAAAACTCATGGGATTCATATGACGTCCTTTGACTCTGACCTCATAATGCAGATGTGTACCAGTGCTTCTTCCGGTACTTCCCATAAGGGCGATCAATTCGCCTCTTTTAACCTGTTGACCGATTTTTACCAGGATACGGTCCAAATGAGCATAAACGGTTTCCATATCAGCCTGATCATGGCTGACAACAACCGCTTTTCCGTAAAAATCTCTGTTTCCAGCAAAACTTACCACCCCATCTGCAGTAGCATAAATAGGGGTCTGATGCACATTGGCGATATCCAACCCTTCATGAAACATGTTTTGTCCCTCAATGGGGTGGAAACGATATCCGAAAGGAGAAGTAATTCTTCCATTGGCAGGCCAGATAGATGGGCGCTGGTTCCAGTAATTTTGAATATTGGAGACTTTTTTTGACATGTGAGTAAAGGTTGAATCCTGGAGCTGTGCACGGCGCAGAAGTGATTCCACATTTTCCTTGACTGATTCTGCATGAACCAATACCGGATCCAATAATGTAGCAATTATCATATCCTGGCTACTGGGCCTCCCACCAATACCGGCCATACGCACATCTTTGCTGATTGGCTCCAACCCGTACTGGAGACGTACCCTATCCTCAAAAGCAACCAGTGATTTGATTCGTTCTTCCTCTTTCTGAATAAACTTTTTAAGAAACTGTATCTTTAGTAACAGTCCTTCGTTATCACGTCTTGCCTGATAGACCCCGAATTTTGCAATTCCTAAAGAAGTAGTGAACCAGAGCAGTCGTCCCAACCCATAAAGACCGGCAACCGAGAAAATTATCACCGAAAAAATGGTAATGCCTGAAACATATGCTTTTCTAACTTTTGAAAAGGATTTAGTGGTCAGCAGTACCAGATTCCATTCCGGTTTGCTCATTATTTAAGATCTCCTGAAATTTAAAAACGGACTTACAAATAAAATTGTAATACCCAGAACGTATAATTTCAATTTAATTATACGTTTAAATAATTAAAAAATGATATTTAAATTAATTTGTGCTCTCAGGGAGTGCTATTTTAAAGTTTTCCTTAACCCTAAGTAGCATCAGTGTTGCTAAAGACCTGCCTATAAAAGCTGCTTTTTTGCACAATTCCTACTGCAGACTTGTTATCCACTACCAAATAATGTTCTGTTGTATCAGGTTCAATGTCCTGCAAAACAGAAAGTAATGACTGCTGCATTTCAATCTCTTTTACCGGTTTGATAAATTCAGATAGCTTACTTCCATAATTTTGAGCTGCTATATCCAGAACTGAAACAATTCCAAGCGGTTTAGATACCTGCTCATCAAAGACCAGTATCTCATTAGAATCGGGAATTTTATTAATTATTGAGTTTATAGTCTGATTGCTTCTGAACACATGGTTATTTTTTTTATACTCAGAAATACCAATCATCAGGTCCTTAATTGTCTTATCCTTCAGTTTCAAAACGTTATTGATTAGAATATCTGCAGATTCTATAAGCGTCCCTCTTTTTGAACCTTCAAGAGCCACCAGCACCATCTCCTCTCTTACTTTAGCCTTGAAAGATTCTTCAAAACCAGGTGGCTCTTTTCTGAAAAAATTCAATATATTAGAAAAAAGCCAGGTTAATGGCAGAGTAAGAAAATAACAGGTCATTAATAAAGGTATTGCTTTCAGAGTCAATCTTAAAGAATAGATCCGAAAAAGTGATTTTGGCAGCATCTCTCCAAATAAGACTAAAAAAGGAGTAAGAAACCATGATTCAGGAGATGGAACCCGCGCAAGATCTAAAAAAACAAACTGGTCGATCATCTCATATACTATCAGAAATGACAGTGTAGCTCCAATATTGCAAATATTGTTGGCAATAAGTACAGTAGAGAGGAGCCGGTCCTTATAATTCATTAAATAGAGGGCCCATTTGGCAAAGAGATCTCCCGCTTCAGCTTTGTGTCTGACTTTAATAGTATTCCAGGAAACAAAGCCACTTTCAGACCCAGAGAATAAAAAGGAGCCTATAAGACAGATCAGTAAAACCAGAAAGGGTTGAAAATCAATCATAAAATTAGATCTATTGTGTTACCAGTTTTGTGTCTGGAAAAACAATGCAACTCTGTGAGTCTTTTTTATTCCTCTGTGTTTTTTTGAGTTTCTTCGAATTTTTCTTTTTCCGGAAGCAGATACCATGCAGCCAAATAAGTTACCACTCCAGGCCAGATCCCGGTGAGTACAGTAGCAAAGATAAAAATAAGCCTGATCAAAGTCACATCCATTTTAAAACTGTCAGCGACACCAGCACAAATACCAGCGATCTTTTTACCCTTTTCCATTCTGTACAATTTCATTTTTTCCTCCAGTAAGTCAGAGATTCGATAAGATTTTATTATTCAAAATAACTGCCATTATCATTATATAGTGAAGTTCTTCTCTGTTCCAGCAGCGGTAAACGTGCTCTGGCTTCATCGATCAGCTCCTGTCTGCATTCTGCATAGACAATCTGCTCCTTTTGATCGGCTTCTGCTAAAATATCTCCCCAGGGCGAAACCACCATTGAATGTCCGTATGCTTTATATAATGATTTACTGTTTTCACCCTGTGAAACTGCAGCCAGAAAGATCTGATTTTCTATAGCCCTGGCCCTCATCATCACATGCCAATGAACTGGTCCGGTAATATTATTAAACACTGCTGGCACCAGCAAAAGGTCTATACCCAGAAGGTTTCTTTTACGTAACAGTTCAGGAAAACGAATATCATAACAAATCAGGATTGCGATTTTTCCCAGATCAGTTTCTACAGAGGCTATCTGGTTTCCAGGGGTAAAAACCGATGATTCGCGAATCTGCAACCCTCTAAAATTCACATCGAAAAGATGGCATTTATCATACTTCAATAATATATCACCCCGGGAGTCCAGCAGATAGGAACGATTGTACACAACACCATTTTCTTTGCATGCCATAGAACCGGTGCATAGATGGATGCCCAGTCTCTTTGCTGTCTGGCAAAAAAGGGAAACGGTTCTGCTTTCATCGGCAGCTATCTTATTAAGTCCTTGAATTTGAAATGGATAATAAAACATTTCGGGCAGACAGACCAGAGCAGCACCTCTGGTAGCTGCCTCTTCAATCATAGTTATGGCACGTTCAATATTGTTTTCTTTATCAAATGTAGGAGTAATCTGGCAAAGAGCCATAGTAAAGGTTTTCATAATTATTAAAGTAATATTTGCATCAATTGCATCCAAAGTAACTGATTATTGAAGCCTTTTTGTGGTAATTAATTTAAAAGTTTTCATCAGCTCAACCAAGGTTGTATTTTTGTAAGATTCGATTTCACAATGAAACAGAAATAGTAATTTTAATAATAATTCAAATTAAAGGAGGGTGCATGGCACCACATGTAGAGATCTGGGCCCAATTACCATATATGGTTGCGGATATGGGGCTTGCAGACTGGGGACGCAAAGAAATTGAAATCGCAGAAAAAGAGATGCCGGGACTAATGGCAGTCAGAGAAAAATATACTTCCCAAAAGCCTCTCAGCGGTGTACGAATAACCGGTTCGCTTCATATGACCATTCAGACCGCAGTTCTGATTGAAACACTGGTAAAGCTGGGAGCGGAAGTTCGCTGGGCATCCTGCAATATCTTCTCTACTCAGGACCATGCGGCTGCAGCAGTTGCGAAAGCTGGTGTTCCTGTTTTTGCCTGGAAAGGAGAAACTCTTGATGACTACTGGGCATTGACCTTTCAGGCGCTCAATTTCGGAAATGGCAAAGGTCCGCAGCTAATCGTTGATGACGGCGGCGATGCCACATTGCTTATTCATAAAGGCTATCAGCTTGAAAATGGCGATACCTGGGTCGATTCACCTTCAGAGAGTCAGGATGAAATCTCCCTTAAGAAAGTGCTCAAAGCTGTTTATCAAAAAGACAATCAGTTCTGGCACAAGGTGGTAAAGGATTGGAAAGGGGTCTCTGAAGAAACCACAACAGGAGTCCATCGGCTTTATCAGATGATGGAAAAAGGTACACTTCTGGTACCTGCAATAAATGTTAATGATTCAGTTACCAAATCAAAATTTGACAATCTCTATGGCTGCAGAGAATCTCTGGCAGATGGTATAAAACGTGCCACCGATGTGATGATTGCCGGAAAAGTTGCAGTGGTCTGTGGTTATGGTGATGTAGGGAAAGGATGCGCACAGTCACTGAGTGGTTTTGGTGCACGGGTGATTGTTACCGAAATCGATCCTATCTGCGCTCTTCAGGCTGCAATGGCAGGATATGAGGTAACCACGGTTGAAGATACTCTTGGCAGAGCTGACATATATGTAACCACTACCGGAAATACCGATATCATTACTGCTGAACATATGTCCAAAATGAAGGATCAGGCTATCGTATGTAACATCGGACATTTCGACAATGAAATTCAGGTAGCCTCTCTGGAGAAAATTCCAGGGATCACCAAAGTTAATATCAAGCCTCAGGTTGATAAATACATTTTCCCCGATGGGCATGCAATTTTCCTGTTGGCTGAAGGCCGGCTGGTAAATCTTGGATGTGCAACAGGCCACCCCTCATTTGTGATGTCAAATTCATTTACCAATCAGACCCTGGCCCAGATTGATCTTTGGCAGAACCGTGATAACTATAAAGCCGGTGTTTACCGTCTTTCCAAAAAACTTGATGAAGAAGTCGCACGGCTGCATCTGGAAAAAATCGGAGCTAAATTAACTAAACTTACCAAAAAACAGGCCGACTACATTGGTGTTCCTATTGAGGGTCCCTATAAGCCTGAACATTACCGGTATTAATCCTCTAAGCAACAGTAGCCGTTTCTCTTTTTTGAGAAACGGCCGATTTTGTATACTTTTCCTGCTATAAAATCCAAGGAAGGTCTTTAGTACCATGAAAATCCAGGGAATTGCTATCTGCCCTCCACCCGGAGCAAAGGATAATCCAGCGGTAACCCCAGAGCTTCTGGCCAGCTCTCTTGCCCGTTATTCCCGTTCCAATAAAGGTATCGATTCCATTCTCTCTACCATTAACTGGAATGATCCGGACAGATCGGTTGATGCAATTTTCAGGTTTGTAGATTATGGCCATGCCTCTATTGCCGGAATGACCGGTGGAATCGCCATAGTGATTGATGGTTGTTCCATGTTCCTGGCTTACAAACTTTTTGAAATTGCACAGCTCTGTGATGGTCAGGAATCCAGTACCCGTTATATAAAACTGGACAAATCCAATCTTCCGTCAGCTTCAGAGATCGGGATACCTGCAGAGCTTTCAGTACAATGGCAGGAACTCATGGAGCTTTCCTTTGAGATATACCATGAAGTTTACCAGAAGCTTGACCAGATAGCAGAACAGGATATCTCAGTTCTCAGAATACCATCGGAAGCATCTACAAAGGTAGTGGAACGTCTTAGAAAAAATTATGCACTCGACCGGTCCAGATATTTCATTCCATTTGCCACCAGAACCAATGTCGCTCTGGTGATGACAGCGCGGGTATGGAGTGAAACGATCAGGCAACTGGACTCGGTGCCACTTCCGGAAGCCAGGGAATGTGCAGAAGGACTTAGACGGGAACTTTCCAGGTTTGCTCCCCGCCTTAGTCGCCATTGTTATCCTGATGAAGCCAGCAGATTTCAGATGCAGCAGATATTTTATTACGCAGCTGACAAAATCAGAAAACATGGAGTACCTGTCTCTTTACTGGAAGATAAAGTATATGTTGAGGTGGAGAACCGGTTTGCAAGCTTCCTGCCGCAGATTCAGAACATTGAGGACTCTTTTCGTGGTAAAGTCAATCGCTACAGTATGACGGGTACATCGGTAAAAAGAACTTTTGTGAGGGCAGCATGGAACAATCTTTCTATTGCAGAGCTGAGGGATTTGAACCGTCATCGCAGTGGATACCGTTTCAGCCCGCTTACCCCGGAAGGTTTTTATGTTCCTGCTGAAGTTAAGCACCCACGGATGGAAGAGTTGATGAGAAAGAAGGCCGATTTTCTCAAAAGAATAGTTACTACCCAAAACAGCGCTGCTTATGTATATGGGCTTTTACTGGGGACACAGGTACCTTTCGAGCATTCGACTCATCTGGACAAGTTTATTTATGAGATTGAGCTCCGAACTGGTCTGGGGGCTCATTTCCGCTATGCTGAGCACCTTGGTGCAGCCTGCAGGGAATTGATAAAAAAGATGCCTCAACTAAAGGATTACATTGAAGTAGGCAGTGCGGAACCGGAATAAGATTCTTTAGCCTGTTCATACGGTTGACTTTTTAAAAAGGCACCATTAACTTCTTTAAGCTTCAGTTTTCACCTCCCTATCAACTGCATTTTCTTCCTTTAGCTTATTTGAATCATCTTTTTTTTGCTTACGGGGTCACCGATCTTGCATCGGGACGCATATGCGCTGCATTCAACTGCGGATTTTAGGTTTAAGGGCTAACGGACCATCTTTTTCGCTTATGATTATCTTTTTAGCCTTATGAGTTTCAATCTAAGCTGCCTGACGGCGAATCTGGGTTGGTCCTACGAGCAATGTACCCCTAGAAGAAGTGAAATCAGAATCTCAAATCATTCTCCTTATGCGACGCGATTTTCCCCACGATGGAAAAAAACCAGAGGAATGGATACTAAATGGAAATCGTAAGATTAAATTGCTGGCATATGGCAGGTAAGCCAGAGAGGAGATTTGCAGTTTTCTGTAAAAGCAGCTTTCCACTGGTACGAATGATTCATCTTGATATTGTTATATGAGATTGTAAATTTGCAGGTTTAGGCGTATAACAAGAAAGAATTATTTTTTTTCTCTTCCCTTTACCTTTCTGGCATGTCTCTTGCACTTTGTATATCTGAAAGGTGTATGTTCACCTTTTAAGGGAGATTACTGATGATATCTATACATTTGATCTATATGGCTGGCAATCAGACTGACAGAAGGAGGTGAAGATGAACCTTTACCGAAAAAGCGGGATTGTGATTTGTATGTGTATACTGCTGTTAAGGGTTATGGCTTTTTCTGAAAAAGAGGGCGAGGTTCAATTTTTTAATGCTGGAGATGGGCTAAGAATTACTGTTCCTCTGGACAGCACTTCCTTTATAAATGGTATCTATCCCATAGATGAGGATGGTAACATTTTTTTGCCTATAATCGGCCGGTACAATGTGACATCCAAGAGTCCTGAAGAGTTTAAAGATTTCCTCAAAAGCACCTACGAGCAGTATCTTCATTACCCCGAAATTCATGTTACTCCTTTGATAAGAGTGGGTTTACTGGGGGGATTCAACCGCTCGGGGATGTACTATGTGGAGCCTCAGAGTTCCATGTGGGATCTGATTTCTATGGCAGGTGGCACTGTTCATGAGCGGGGGTTAAAAAAGATGATTTGGGAGCGGGACCGTAAGGTACTCAATAAGAATCTGATTCCTTATCTGGAATCCGGAAAATCTCTTCAGGCAATCGGTTTTAAATCTGGTGATCAGATCTGGACCCCCACCGACAATAGAAGTTTCAGGGAGGTACTGGTCAGAGATATTCTACCCATAGCCACCTTCTTTCTCTCTTTCTATGTGGGAATCATGACCATCAGGGATTGATGGTTTGATTATCAAATTTCAACATCCGAGGTATATTGTGAGCTTCAGAACCCAAACCAAAAGGACGAATCAGCCTGGTATGAAACGTCAATTGGACCATTACGTCCATCTTCTTTGGCGTAAACTATGGTTTATTCTTCCAACATGTTTTGTCGTTATTGCAGCCTGGTTTGTGGCAATAAATAAACTGGGAGTGGCAAAACCGATGCTAAGTGCCACAGCCATTCTGCATTTTGAAGATCCTGATGAACTCAGTGCCGTAGATGAAAGAGTCACCCTGGGGCCCGAAGCCAAAGCTGTGCTGGTAAAGAGCCGGACATTTCTGGAAAAAGTGGTTCGAAAGCTGGCGTTACAGCTGCAGGTTTCAAAATATCCCAGATCTTTAATTTTTGATTCTGTAGCAGTGGAGATCGATGCTGATCCCGGTGTTTACCAGTTGAAAATAAAAAACCAGAACTTTAAGCTCTACTTTACAGATAGATCGGGACAGAAAAAAATAGTTCACAGTGCAGAAGTTTCTTCACTGGATAAAGTATCGATTCCCGGACTTCATCTGCGCTGGTCAAAGGATTTCCTGTCCTCCCCTTTCAATGTGGAATTTACAGTAAGCAGAATCAGAGATGCAGTGGATTACATTGTAGATAATATGGTTACCAAAACTGCTTCCAGAGATGGTATGGTGCTGGCTATCAGTATGAATGGAAGAGATTATGAAATGATTACTACAATCATAAATACCATTGCAGATGATTTCGCCGCTGAAAACACTGCTACAAAACAGAAAAGAATCGGAAGTCTGATTTCTGTTTTGGAAAAGCAGCTTCAGACTGCCCGTAAAGAAATGCTGGAGGCAGAATATACGGTCCGTAAATACCGGGAGAAATACCCCACAATAGGCATGGCTGATGCATTTGCTCCGCCGATGGCACTTATGGACTTAAGAGAAACCGAAGCAGAATTGAAATCGGCCCTTTTTCAGGCCCAAAGTCTAATTGAGCGGTACTCTTCAGTTTCTGACTCCAACCGTCTGGCCCTGCTTAATGAAATGGTTTCATTTTTAAGCAGATTCCAGACCGCTACATCGGAAGGGCTCAACGCAGAGCTGAATAAACTTGAACAGGAAAATCAGCGTCTTACGTTGCAGTACGATCCTAATCATATGTTTGTCCTCAAAAACAGGGAAAATATCCGGGTATTTGGTCAAGATGTGCAAAATGCCCTTAATGTTCTTCAAAACGACCTTAATAGAAAAGTAGCTCAGAACAAAAACAGAATAAACAAGCTTAATTCTGAAATCGCCACTCTTCCCGCAAAAGAGCTTCACCTTTCAAAGCTGCAGAGAAACTACGATGTGGCGGCACAAATTTTTGCAAGTGTGCTCAGCAGATATAACGAGGCACAGATTGCACATGGGGTAGCTTTGGGTGATGTTAACGTAGTGGATCATGCGGTGGTTCCAGAACCTAAAATGGATTTTAAAACACTTCTGGTTATAGTAGGATTGGGACTGTTTCTGGGATTAGCTCTGAGTGTAGGACCGGTTATAGCTTTAGATTTTTTTGATGGTTCTGCCAGGACCGAAAAAGATCTGCGAAGAATGACCGATCTTGTAGTTTTGGAATCGATTCCGGTTAAGGGTAGCTGGGCCAGATCAAACAGTTTCGGAAAAACTGTAGATGAGAAACTGGTAACTGCGGATTATTCCCATAATTTTGCAGATGAGACATACCGTTCTTTGCGCGCAAAAATTCTTCTTGGTCTCAGCGACACCCAGAAGAAACGGATTCTTATAACCAGTTTGGGAATCGGAGAAGGTAAATCCTTTACTGCAGCCAATCTGGCAATTACCCTGGCTCAGCAGAAAATCTCCACCCTGCTTATCGATGGAGATTTGCGAAGAGGCATCCAGCATCAGCATTTCGGACTTCCCAAAAATCCCGGATTATCTTCCATACTTCTGAACAATGTTTCACTCAGTCCTGTTATTCTGCAGCCGGTATTGCAGTCTACCCATATCCAGTATCTGAAGCTTCTGGGGGCCGGCTCTACCATTGTCAACTCAACTGAACATCTCAATTCTCAAAGGTTTAGAAATCTTATTGACATTCTTTCCGATGAGTTTGAGGTGATCATACTTGACACACCGCCGGTAGCAGTCACCACCGATGCAATCGGTATTCAGGATATTTTTCCCAGATACATTTTTGTGGTGAAGGCTATGCATACAGACATTGGAGAACTTAACAGGAAAATTCAGGAGTTTCCGGGTCTGCGAAAGCGGATTATGGGAGTAGTGTTAAACGGGGCACCTTGTAAGCATACCGAATATTATCAATACACCAGTTACAAATACGAAGTGGACTGATTATGTGTGGGATTGCAGGCATCTTTCATCCAGATCCATCCTATGTAGTTGACATTCATCATCTGCAGAGTATGACCAGAGCTATTGATTACCGAGGTCCTGATGATGAAGGATTTTATGTGGAAAATGGTATCGGGCTGGGACAGCGCCGGCTCAGTATCATAGATCTTGCCGGTGGCAAGCAACCCATGTGTAATGAAGATGGCAGTATATGGGTGGTTTTCAATGGAGAGATATTCAATTATCTTGAACTGATGGATTTTTTGAAAACCAAGGGGCACCATTTCGCTTCCAGGTGCGATACAGAGGTACTGGTTCACCTTTACGAAGAATATGGTGAGAAATTTCCCGCTCATCTCAACGGGCAATTCGCCATTGCTTTGTGGGATAAGCGCAGACGTACCTTATTATTAGTACGGGACAGAGTAGGAATCCGCCCCTTGTACTTTACCAGGTCAGAGAACGGTGTTTTTCTGTTCGGATCCGAGATCAAATCCATATTCTGTCATCCTGCGGTGCACCCGGAATTTGATTTCACCGGGCTGGAGCAGGTTTTTACTCTCTGGGTACCAGTTCCTCCCAGAACTGTATTCAAGGGGATTACCGAGCTCAGGCCCGGTCATCTTTTAAAAGTCACTACAGAAAAGCAGCAGTTAAGCTGTTACTGGAAACTGAGTTTTCCTTATAAGGGCCAGTACGAACAAAAACCACTGGAATATTACACTAAGCAGCTGCAGGAGCTTTTACATGATGCAGTGAGGCTTCGTTTGCGCTCCGATGTTACAGTGGCTGCATATCTTAGTGGTGGGTTGGATTCCTCTGTCATTTCTGCTTTAGTCAAGAAGTATCATAACCGGGATCTGATCACCTTTTCTGTTTCTTTCAATGATTCTGCCTTTGATGAACGGAATTTCCAGAATGCTATGGTGCAATTTCTCAAAACCGATCACCGCAGCGTGGAAGTCAATTACAGAGATATAGGAGAAGAGTTTTCTGAGGTAATCTGGCATTCCGAGACACCTATGCTCCGCACAGCTCCAGCGCCGCTTTTTGTTCTTTCCAAACTGGTGTATGACAATCATATCAAAGTCGTTCTTACCGGTGAGGGAGCCGATGAACTATTCGGCGGATATAATATTTTCAAAGAAAATCGTATCCGCCGGTTCTGGGCAAAATTTCCCTCGTCCAGACTCAGACCTGCACTTCTCTCCCGTATCTATCCCTACATTGGCACCGATAAGGATAACCGTTTCTGGCAGAATTTCTTCAGAAGAGAACTGACTGATACGGCAAATCCATTTTATTCACATTTAATACGCTGGTTCAATACTTCAAGGATAAAGAAGTTCTTTTCACCAAAGTATCGCAACGCTTTCAACATGCAGAATATCTACGAGGAGCTTATTGCCTTTGCAGATCCTCAAATTGTCAAATGGGATCCGCTTTGTCAGGCACAATATCTGGAAATAACCCTGTTTATGTCAGGGTATCTTCTGTCATCGCAGGGCGATCGTATGATGATGGGGCATTCAGTGGAAGGACGGTTTCCCTTTCTTGACTACAGAATAATCGAGTTCGCGTCATCGATTCCTCCGCAATACAAGCTCAACCTGCTTAATGAAAAATACATACTTAAAAAAGCCTTTGCAGAGCTGATACCTTCAGAGGTTCTTAACAGGGCAAAAAAACCCTACAGGGCTCCGATTTCTCCCTGTTTTTCAGAGAGTACAAATAATCTCTCCAGTCTGATGCTCTGTGATGATGCTCTGGAATGCTCTGGGCTTTTCGATATCGACTCTGTGAGGTTATTAAGACAGAAAGCCAATAGTTCTGCAACTGGTTTATCTGAGGTGGATGAGATGACAGTAGCAGCCATAGTCTCTACTCAGCTTCTATATCATCACTTTATTACAGAGCTGGTTCCATCGCTTGGTTCGGATAAAATCAAATTCAGCAATGAAAACGGTACTGTAAAAGGCACTATTGTAAACACTCTGATAAACCACAGTTCACCCATGCCTGTCAAATCTCCAGATCAGGGCTGAGTATTCGATGCCCTGATCTTATTCCTGGAATCCTGCATTCTATGGCAGGCTCTTTGCGTTTAAAAAGAGAGGATACCCGACAATCTTCTACAAAAGAAAGGTAATCTGAGAGCTGGTGATACTTCGCTGGATAATAGTTGTAGCTGTAATAGTTGCAGTATTTTTTTTCATCTTGCTGCTCCTTCGTTCATTACGCAGGTTCAGATGGATCATCACTTCCCGTCGTCTATCCGTTAGAACCATCAGCAGGACTCAAGATGACCCAGTTAGTCTTTATCTGACTATATGTGATCATTTTCAGCCATTTTGGGGGCAGGTCTCTCAGGAGATTGCCGAACACCGGGTTGTGACCTGGTGCAGGGAGTACCCCCGGATTGCTCATGACCACATGGACTGCAGAGGAAGACATCCTGTACACACATTCTTTTATTCTGAGGAGGACTATAACCCTCAACTGCTCGATTCAATTTACAAGTTACACAAAGACGGTTTCTGTGATGTTGAATTGCTGCTGGCGCACAAAAATGATTCTCCTCAGAATTTTAAGCGTAAAATTGAAGAGTTCAGAGATGTTCTTTTTCATCATCACGGTCTTCTCAGGAAGGATTCCAGGGGTAATATCATCTATGGATTCATTCATGGTTACTGGGCGCTGAACAACTCACGGCCTGATGGACGGTTCTGTGGGGTAGACCATGAGATACCAATACTAAAGGAGACTGGATGCTACGCTGACTTCACCTTTCCTTCAGCACCCGACATTACCCAACCACCGCTGGTAAACAGTATCTATTTTGCGGCCGATATACCCGGTCAACCAAGAGCGCATGAACGCGGATATGCTGCAAAAAGAAATTTCTGGTCGGAAAAAGATCTCCTGTTAATTCAGGGCCCATTGGTCTTAAATTGGAGAAACCGCAGGTATAAGATCTTTCCTACCATTGAACATGGGGGCTTAAGCTATACTGCAAGATTTAACCCTGACAGGGCCGCCTGCTGGATAAAAACCGCTGTATCTATCTCCGGAATACCCGATCATATCTTTATCAAACTATTTACCCACGGAGCCATCGACCAGACAATCCGTTATCTGTTTAACGAAGATGGATTTGCAGAGTTGTGGAGCTTTATGGAGAACAAGTACAATGATGGTAAAAATTACAGACTCTATTATGTAACAGCTTATGAGATGTACAGAACCATTAAAAATTTGTGTTTGGATCCCAAGGCAATTTCAATCCACACTGATTTACCTAAAAAAAGTTGAGATCAGTCATATTATTATAGTAAAGAACTTTATTGAGCATTCATTATTTGGAAGAATCGTGATCAACTAGTATTTTTAGGGATTGTGGAGAATCTTAGTTAAATGCCAGCTCAGATAAATACAGAACTCAGTTTTAATGGTTTGACCGCACTATACCAGATCGCCCATCTTCTTGCCTCCGGTCAGGATCTTGAAGTTATAATGACCAGAATCTTAGAGATCCTTGAAAATTATGTAGGGATGAACAGAGGGATGATCACCATACTCAGTCCAAACAATGAGGAACTTGCTGTTGATGTAGCCAGGGGGATCTCCGAGAGTGATAAGAAAAAAGGCAAGTATCGTCCTGGAGAGGGTATAACTGGTAAAGTGGTTGCCACCGGAAGGCCGATAGCTATTCCGACTCTGAATAAAGAACCTACATTTCTGGACAGAACCGGGGCCCGCAAAGGACTCAACCATTCCGACCTGGCCTTTTTATGTGTTCCAATTAAAACCGGTGACATGGTTATCGGAGCCCTGTCTGTAGACAGAATTGCTGTAGAGGATGCTGTTACACTGGAAGGTGAGATTCGTTTTCTGGAAGCTGTGGCGGATCTGATAGCACAGGTGGTTCAGGTAAGGAGACGGGACTATGACCGGATTCATGCTCTGGAAAAAGAAAATCTGGAACTCCGTCGTACACTGGAGGATAAAGGCAAACCAGACCTGATGATAGGTAACAGTAGCTCGATGCGTGAAGTTTACCGTCAGATTGGGCAGGTTGCCTCTTCATTAACTACGGTTACCATACGTGGAGAAACCGGAACTGGTAAGGAGCTGGTAGCCAGAGCTATTCATCAGAAAAGTCCCTGCTGCAAGGGACCGTTTGTAGCTGTAAACTGTGCCGCACTTCCTGAATCCTTACTGGAGAGTGAGCTTTTTGGGCATGAAAAAGGATCTTTTACGGGGGCTACAGCCAGAAGAATCGGTCGTTTCGAAGCTGCTGATAATGGAACTTTGTTTCTGGATGAGATTGGGGAAATGTCGCTTTCTGCACAAAGTCGTCTTCTCAGGGCGATACAGGAGAAAGAATTCCAGAGAGTAGGTGGTTACGAGTCGATCAGAGTTAATGTAAGGCTTATATGCGCTACCAACCGGGATCTGGAAAAAGATGTCAAAGAAAACCGCTTCAGAGAAGATCTTTATTACAGAATCAATGTTTTTACCATAGCACTTCCCCCACTAAGGGAGCGTGGTGCGGATGTCCTATTGCTGGCAGACTATTTTGTCAAAAAATACTGCAAACTGCACGATAAAAATATCCAGAGGATCTCAACTCCTGCCATCGACATGCTCTCTGCTTATCATTGGCCCGGTAATGTCAGAGAATTGGAAAACGTGATTGAGCGGGCAGTAATAGTTGCCACAGCAGATGTAATAGAGGGTAAGGATCTCCCCCCTACTCTTCAAATGAAAGATGTTGCTTTGCAGGGTAAGCGCAACGATTCATTTGAAAATCTGGTTGCCGCTTACGAACGCACCCTGATTTTAGATGCTCTTAAAGATACAGGTGGAAATCAGACAGAAGCAGCAAAAGTTCTTGGAACCACCAAACGTATCATCCAGTATAAAATTAACAAGTATCAGATCGATTGCTCTCGCTTCCGCCGCAGCGAATAATTTTGGCAGGCATCAACAATTTACGGTCGATAGATACACTTTTGTTCCTCAAAATCCTTTCTGCTACAATTTTGTATTCATCTGCTATCCAATGTCTTCTTCAAGAGGTAACTTGCAAACCATTTTTCATATAATTTCATCGTTTATGCCAAACTCATGATTTAAATGAGACATGGCTCAAGCTTTGCATATATCCCGCTTTAACTGAGTTTACCACTCAATTTTTTTTACGGACCCTGTGATGTAACTGTTAACCATCTTTATGACATGTATTCATTTTGAAGATTCCAAAAACAATCTGAGTTTTAATGGCTTGGCTGTCCTTTACCAAATTGCCAGAATCCTTAACACTGGAGGACCATTAAACAGTTGTATGATGGAAGTCCTGCGGATATTGCAGGAGCTGGCATCGATGAACCGGGGAATGATTTCCCTGCTCAACTCTACAGGTGATAAATTGACTGTAGATGTAGCATATGGAATACCTGACTACCTGCGGCAAAAAGGTAAATATCGGTTGGGCGAAGGAATTACTGGTCAAGTGGCAAAAACCGGACAAGCAGTAATTATTTCCAACCTTGAAAATGAACCCACATTTCTTGATCGAACCGGAGCCAGAAAGAATTTAAACCTTTCTGATATGGCATTTCTTTGCGTCCCAATAAAAATCTCTGACAAGGTAATTGGAGTTCTTTCGGTAGATCGAATAGTATTGGATCAGAATGCCACATTAGAGAGTGAATTGCGCTTTCTGGAAGCAGTATCAAATCTGATCTCACAGGTAGTTGAACAGAGACGGCGGCAGAACGAGCATATATTCGCACTGGAGAATGAAAATAAAGAGCTGAAGCAGATACTGGAAAACAGAGGACGTCCTGATCAGATGATTGGCAACAGCAGTTCTATGCGTGAGGTGTACCGATACATAGCTCAGGTTGCACCTTCTACAACCACAGTACTTATCAGAGGAGAGACCGGAACCGGTAAAGAGTTGGTGGCCCGTGCCATACACCAGAAAAGTGCAGTTCATGATGGGCCTTTTATCGCGGTTAATTGTGCTGCACTTCCAGAATCTCTGCTTGAAAGTGAGTTATTTGGACATGAGAAAGGAGCATTTACAGGCGCTCTCAGTACCAGAATCGGAAAATTTGAAGCAGCACAAAATGGTACTCTTTTTCTCGATGAGATTGGTGAATTAAGTCTGAGTGCACAGGGGCGACTTCTCAGAGCAATTCAGGAGAAGGAATTTCAAAGAATTGGCAGCATGGAAAATATCAAGCTAAAGGTGCGGCTTATTACAGCTACCAATAGAAATCTGGAAAAGGATGTTCAGGAGAAACGGTTCAGAGAAGATCTGTTTTACCGTCTTAATGTGTTTACAATTGCTCTACCGCCACTAAGAGAAAGAGGAGCGGATATACTTCTTCTTTCAGACCACTTTGTCAGGAAGTATTCGAAACTTCATATGAAACAGGTGGAAAGAATTTCTACTGCAGCAATAGAAATGCTTTCTTCATACCATTGGCCGGGTAATATCAGAGAGCTGGAGAATGTGATCGAACGTGCAGTATTAGTATGTGAAGACAACGTGATCAAAGGGCACGATCTACCCAGAATTCTTCCGCAGGCGACCAAACTAAAAAATTCAATTGGAAAATCAGGCACATTTGAAAGCATGGTAGCCTCTTATGAGAAAGAGCTTATCATAGAGGCGCTGAAAGACAGTAAAGGTAATCAGACTAATGCAGCAAAACTTCTTCAAACCACCAAGAGAATTATTCAGTACAAAATCGACAAATACGAAATAGATTACCGCAAATACCGAAAAAACACGTGATCTATAACAATGTGGTCTTTTTGTATCTATGCTGATTTAAAATTCCTAATCACAATTCCAAAATCCAAAAATTCTAAAAAAGAATAAGAAGCTTCAGGACAGTTGCCGCATTTCAATTTGGCCATGTTTATCATTTGCTGTCGCAACTACCAGAAATTTCTAAGCGCAGTTACGATCTTTTTCAGGTTTTCTGTCTGTATTTTTCTTAAGCTTAATTCAATTGATACTTTCTTGTAATACAATTTCGAATTTTCACACAAAATTGTCTCACGAATATCTTCACATTCATCAGAAATGAAACAAATGATAGTTGGTATACTTATTGCATAAATTGCAGGCAGAACAAATGATCCGGGATCTTGTTTTTAAAGACAATTTTTTTTTAATGGAGGATGTAAATGGGAAAGTTAAGTAAAGGAGCTATTTTACTACTAGTAGCATCTGCGGGTCCCATTTTAGCTGATGATGGGATCAGTTATAATATGGTAGACACTTTATGGGTGCTGATGGCAGCATTTCTGGTGTTTTTCATGAATGCCGGTTTTGCTTTTGTAGAAAGTGGTTTCTGTCGTGCAAAAAATGTGGTAAATATTCTGGCCAAAAACTTCATAGTCTTTGCAATTGCAGCTGTAGCCTATTGGGCTATAGGTTACGGATTCATGTTTGGAAAGGGAGCAATAATTGGAACCGATTCTTTTCTGGTAAATGAAGCATCAGGCAGTCCGGTAAGCAACATACCGACCCTGGTCTTTTTCTTTTTTCAGCTTGCATTTGCTGCAGCAGGATGCTCTATAATATCGGGAGCCGTAGCAGAACGAATAAAATTGATCTCTTTCCTGGTCTTTGGAATACTGATGGTAGCTTTCATCTATCCATTGACAGGACACTGGATATGGGGAGGCGGCTGGCTTTCAGGACTTGGATTTCATGATTTTGCCGGCTCTACTGCAGTTCATTCGGTTGGTGGCTGGTGTGCACTTACCGGTATTATTATGTTAGGCCCGCGCATTGGTAAATACCGTCAGGATGGTTCACAGCATGCCATACTTGGTCATTCTATTCCCCTGGCTACACTGGGTGGTTTCATTCTGTGGTTAGGATGGTTTGGATTTAATCCTGGAAGCCAGCTTGCCATGGACGCCAATGTTCCTCGAATCGCTGTAACCACTGCATTAGCATCCTGTACAGGAATTTTGGGAGCCATGATCACTTCATGGATTACCGGTGGAAAACCCGACCTTTCCATGATGATAAATGGCTGTCTGGCAGGACTGGTAGCAATAACCGCTCCTTGTGCGGTAGTAACTCCGGTTGGTGCACAGATTATAGGATTAATCGCAGGAATAATTGTTGTGTTTGCCGTTTACGCATTTGACAAATTACACCTTGATGATCCCGTTGGAGCGACATCTGTTCATCTTGTCAATGGTATCTGGGGTACTCTGGCGGTAGGTCTTTTTGCTTCACCAAATTATTTCAATGGTAAAGCCGGCCTCTTTTACGGGGGTGGACTTACCCAACTTGGAATTCAGGCATTAGGCGTACTGGCTGTTGGAATAACTGTCCTGGCTGGCTCTTTTATACTCTGGGGTATAATCCGGGCAATCTTAGGATTAAGAGTATCACGTGAAGAGGAAATTGGCGGTCTTGATGTAGGTGAAATGGGATTAGAGGGATACAGTGGATTCCAGATTTTCACTACTGAAGATGTCAGTCCGGCAATAGCAAGTGCACCAGCAAAGAATTCAATTTCATATAGGGAGGTAAGAAATGAAACTGATAGTGGCAGTTATTCAGCCAACAAAGTTGCCTGATGTCAAAAAAGCGCTTCTGGAGGCTGATGTTCGTAAAATGACAGTGACAAATGTTATCGGTTGCGGACAGCAGGGCGGTTATACCGAAAGCTACAGAGGCAGTATAATAGAAGTCAATCTGCTAAAGAAAGTCAGAATAGAAATTGCAGTAAATGAGAACTTCGTTAAGCCGACTATTGATGCTATCATTAAAGGAGCTAGAACTGGCAAAATTGGTGATGGTAAAATATTCGTTCTGGACCTCCCCCAGTGCATCCGTATCCGTACCGGAGAAGAAGGAGTTGAAGCCATAGGCTAAATACCAGAAGTAAGCAGGGCAATGCCCTGCTTTACCCTCCTCCTTCCATTTGTTGCTCTTCTTTTTAGCTCAAGAAAAATATTACCGGGGTCGATATTTAATAATGGTAATAAACTTAAAAATGACAGAAAACCAGGGATGGTAATATGAAAGATACGGTCTACAATTCAATAAAAAGGGGCCGCTTTCTATGGATGGAAAGCTCAGCTAAAGAGGAATACATTGCGTCGCTGAAGAAAAAAATTGAAAGCGGTTATTTTTTTTCCGAACCAATTCTTGCCAAAATCGTTGATGAACTGGCACCAGTCATGTCCGAAACAGTTCCAAATGAATAAGATTGTATAACAGAGTGTTTTGATTGCTTCAACAGTATTTTTGATTAATCATAACACAAAAACAATCAAAGAAGGTCTATGTCTGCATAATAGCCAGTAAACAGGAGCCTTCGGCAGTTTAAAAAAAAAGAACGGCTACAACGCTAATTGCTCTTGCAGCACCTGAATCCGGTTTGAGGTTTTGCTCCCCCTCCTACTCCAGGAGAGACTGTCTGGCATTTGGAGTAAGGTCCACCCATAAGCATTGGGTCATTGTTTGTTCCGTTTACCCATTCGAAAATATTACCTACCATGTCATAACCACCAAATTTACTTACACAGTTATGTCGGCTTCCGGACCGTTCGACTATAACAGTACCATCGGTGTTGCATTTATTGTTATCCCGATTCCATCCATACGGATAAGTGTATCCTTCAAGACCACTGCAGGCCCATTGCCACTCATCCTGGGTGCATAAACGTTTGCCTTTCTTTTTACATAACTCCTGAGCTTCCTGATAAGAAACATTTCCCTGTGGAATTACATCTCTCTGGTTGGGATATTCATAACGATCAACACAAACCTTGAAAAATGGTCTGCCCTGTTTACCTGGAGGGATATCTACCAGAAACATATCATCAGGACAGAATAGCGGTTTTGCGTATCTTTTGATGGTTTCCTCATAATTGCTGGTGGAGTTCTTAATTATACGGGTTACCTTGGTGCGCGGGATTTCTTTAGAGGCGCCATCGGACAATTTTATTATAACTGACTGATTATTGATAGAGCTGATCTCCCCTGCAATAACAAGGTCCTCTTTGGCTTTACCGGCTTCATCAGTTTCAGGATTTTTTACAAATAATGTATCAGGTGACCGGACTGGGGATTTTTTGGCGGTCTCCTTTTCTTCTGGTTTATTCTCTGCCGGCAATAAACGGATCTGAGAAACGACTGCTTTGGCAATTGGGATTTGAGATCCTTCAATATCAATGGTCAGCATCGACTCATCCACAGAAACAATTTTTCCCTTAAAAATAGATCCGTTTGAGATCCGAACCTCAGCTATCCCTTCATATCCGTTTTTACTCTTTAATTCATCATAGGATAATACCATAACTTCGGAAACCGCAGCACTTTTTTGAGGTGTTTTCTGAGCTTTCATGGGTGGAGGAACCAGAAGCTCGTAACTTTTAAGCAAATGATATCCGAATGCATAAGGCTTACCTTCGGTTGTTTCCAGAATCAGTGATGTATCGTCTTTTGATTCTACAACACCGATCAGTTCATCTCCAGTAGCCAGACTCATACGGTATTTACCCTTTAGCTGAATCTCATTGAATGCCTGTCCGGAGGAAAGTGCCGGACCACTTATAACCGATTCAACTGAAGCAGTTTCAGAGAACTGTGCACTTCCACTCTCTTCCCACCATTTTTTCCAGGCAGATAAATCGTTGCCAAAATTCATTGCAGTTATTTTCTCCAGTGCACAACTGCCAATATTCAAAGAAAAGATAACAATTATGTTCACCCGACCCTTTTTTCCTAAAGACTTATCCAGATACTCGATTTCAGAAGAGGACTCTATGTGCTGCTCACATATAGACATGGAGTTATAATCGAGGAAAGGGGAAGCAAGCAGAAATTTATTTCTTTCACTGGTAACATACGTCTGTATCCAGTCCTCAAAAGTCCCTTCTCCAGCATATTGGGCGTTTTTAATGATACTTACATGAATAGCCCTGGGGAAAACCTCTAACAGTACAGGTACGGCTCCAATTGCTCCAGAGCCCATACTTGCCAGAGAAGCTGCAGCACGAAAGCTTTTAAAGGCGATCTCCTTGTCCACTTGAGGGGCAATATCCTTCTGATTTCTGGAGAAATAGGCATAAGCATCAGTTGAGTAGTAGACAGATGGACCGGATTTAACATCTCCGGTGAGTATAGCAAGTTTATCCTGTGCAAATGCGATCTGAAAAATCAGTCCGATACAAACCAATAATTTTACTGGAATGATAGCTGATAATGACGAGATATACATATTCCTCCCTGCTCACAGCTTAATTAGACTCCACTTTCCCTGTTTTTTAATCGATTTTGTATGACAGTCAGTAGAGATCTGATTGGAGATTCTTTGCCTTTTTAAAATACCTTATGACCAACGGCTTTAAAAAGGCATTAGCCACAATAAAACAGTTTAAATTAACGAATTTTCTATAGAGGAATTATATAAAGTTCCATTTTAAAAGAACCAAAGTCATGATAAAATTAAAGTATAGTTTTCAGTACTATCAGATTATGAAGATCCTGGATAGGGGGCAACTATGATGCACCAGAGAGTGGAACCGTTTGTAACCCTCGATGACCGCCCTGAAAGGGATACAGTAATTGAAAAAGATGAAATCATCAGTTTGATAATTGATATTGAAATCATGACGACTGCTGATTTTTACAAAAAGTATTTTTCCCTGGAAGAACGATCGTGAAAAGGATTCTGCGGTATAAAGAGGAGAAGAGCAAAGAGCTGCTGGGATTTTCTGCTTTTCAAGCCGGTTCAAAACCGGTTTGAAAAACAGAAAAACTTTCAGATTTTTGTTTTTTTTCAGGCGTGGAGATTCTGAATAACTCTTTTTATGTTCTCCTTTTCCATCTGAATTTCGGAAGTCAAATTATTTATCTGATTCAGGCATTCGCTTATTTTCTGCAGATGTTCAGACACATTCTTTTCGACAGCCCCTGTTTTGGCAGATTCAACGCAGGTTGTTGACTGCTGATGTGGATACTGTGGTTCTGGAGAAACGTGCTCAAGTTCTGCCTGTGCTACATTTTTCCTTCCCTGCTCAAATTGTGGATTCGTAAAGTTCTCCTCATATACATCATCTGATCTTTTTCTCGCACTGGTTGAAGACAACATCATTACCCCCTTTTTTTATTTGAATAAAGCTATTTTATTACCAGTCTATTATAAATACGTTTTGGGGTAAGGATTATATATAGCTTGATGTTTGGTGGAAAACGACGGAGCTCCATAAGGCAAAGATCAGCTAGGCAACAGTCTCAATCCGAGGATGAAGAAGCGAGAGAAGATCATTTTTTTCTTTAAATCCTCCCAGCTCTTTTATTACCGATGGCGGAATATCGTAACGCAA
Source organism: uncultured Fibrobacter sp. (assembly GCA_964411655.1). Taxonomy (GTDB): domain Bacteria; phylum Fibrobacterota; class Chitinivibrionia; order Chitinivibrionales; family Chitinispirillaceae; genus JAAYPC01. The sequence continues at coordinate 11,279 of CAYPMS010000032.1, read as the reverse complement.
TAGTGGATTTATAATATCTTTTTGTAAATCAGGAACAGATATGCAGAGAAAACGGGCAGAGGCATCACCGGATATGTCAACCCTCTCAAGCACTGAAGGAAGCAGAACAGTTTGTCCCTTGCGCAGTTGTCTGTTTCCGGCGGGATAGTGCATGGTAAGAGTTCCCTCTAAAGCTGTCAAAATTCGCACATATTCCTTGGAAGGCAAATGCAAGCTGGTTGTGCTTGTCAGAAAATATTCCTCAACGGCAAAATAGCGACAAGCTATCCGATATGAGTGCTGATATGTACAATGATTCAGAGTTACTGGCTCAATACGATAATTATGCGGTATCAGATCCGCCATCTGCACAGACTGTTCAATATGAAGCTCTCTGCGATTTCCGTTACTATCGACCCTGCCCCAGTCATAAAGACGCAATGTAGTATCTGAAGGCTCCTGGATCTCGTAAATCAGATTTCCTCCCAGTATTGCATGGACAGTCCCTGCTGGTATGTAATACATCTCACCAGGGTGAACATTAACATAATTGAGCAAATGATGCAGCAAGTCATTTTTTATGGCGTAGCGAATGTCATCGAAAGTAACTTCCCGCTTGAAACCCAGAATCAGTTGAGCACCTTCGGCTGCATCCAACACATACCAGCATTCTGTTTTACCGCAATCACCCATACCATGCGCTCTGGCATATTCACCGTCCGGATGTATCTGTACAGATAAGTTTTCTGCAGCATCCAGAAATTTAATCAGCAGTGGAAAAGTGGAAGACGGATAATTGTTTGTTAATCCTGGTCTGTGCTCCCTGAAAAGCTCTCCAAGGGTTTTTCCAGTATGAGGACCCTGCGTAACAATACTCTGATCGGAGCCAAAACCGCAAATTTCCCAGGATTCACCGATTAATTTTCCAGAAGGAATGTTTTTGTTAAGAACGGAGGCCAGCGCTGAACCGCCCCATATTCTTTCTTTGTAAACTGGTGTAAAAAAAAGCGGTTCCGCATCTAAAAAATTCATATATACTCTTTTTCAAGTACATTATTTGCAAACTCCTCGAATGTCTTGTATCGATAGCCTTCAAATACGAGATCAAATTTCAGAGTCTCAAAAATGTAGTTAATATATTCATTGGAAGAAATAATATAGATTGCTCCACCCATCTTTTTCACTTTATTAAGATTGTAAACCAGAGCACCAATTCCACCGCTGCAGATAAATGTGACCTCATCCAGATTAAACGCTATGCGACAGTACCCATCATTTATGATTTTCTGAATTTCTTTATCCAGTCTGCGAGCATTTTCCCAGTCTATGCGCCCAGAGGGTTTGATCACCTTGCATTTAGAAATTTCGGTTACTGAAAGCTTCATGTTTTCCCCCTTTGCACCGGCATCTATCAATGCACCTCCTCATAATCAGCATCACTGATATCTTTTCCGGTACCATCAAATCTTTTGGTTTCACTGGATGAATGAAAAAACGTTTTTCTTTTTTTTCCGGGAAGTATGATATGCAATAATCTGTTTAAAACAATAAACAGAAGTACGAATTCAAAAATTTTGAATATTATGCTCATGTCCCAGTTTTGGAAAGTTCAGGTAAAATGGTATATTAGAAGTTTCCCGGATTCAAGGGGATTTATTAGTACTCCCAAAATAATAAGATTACGCAATGCGTAATAAATAATTGTTTTCAGAATCAGCAGATTCCCGGGACAATTAATTCCTGGCATTATCTAAATGGTTAATTTTGCATAATCGGAGGAGCTCATGGGAGCAGATATCGCACAATTAAACGAAATGGTTAAAGAAGAAAGCACATTCGTCACTCTTTTGAGAAATGAGTTGGGAAAAGTAATTGTCGGTCAACCTAAGATGATCGATCGACTTCTTATAGGTCTTCTAACCAGAGGACATATTCTCCTGGAAGGAGTGCCCGGACTGGCCAAGACGCTGGCTATTTCTACTCTGGCCAAAGTAATCGATACCGATTTCAAGCGGATTCAGTTTACTCCGGATCTGCTTCCGGCAGACCTCGTGGGAACGATGATCTATAATCAGAAAACCAGTGAATTTGTAGCCAAAAAAGGCCCTCTATTTTCAAATATCATTCTTGCAGACGAAATTAACAGAGCTCCGGCAAAGGTTCAGAGTGCGCTGTTAGAAGCCATGCAGGAACGTCAGGTTACTATAGGTGAATCCACATACAAGCTCGAGGAACCATTTCTGGTTCTAGCTACTCAAAACCCTATAGAGCAGGAAGGAACATACCCTCTTCCCGAAGCTCAGGTTGATCGTTTCATGCTTAAACTCAAAATTGCCTATCCATCCAGGGAAGAAGAAAAACTGATTCTGCAGCGGATGGCCAAGGGAGAAATTCCGGAAGTATCAAAAGTGATTTCTGTGGATAAGATTATGTCAGCACGCAAGATAGTCGCTGATATCTATATGGATTCGAAAGTGGAAGATTACATCGTCAACATAGTTTTTGCAACCCGTGAACCACAGAATTGCGGCCTGAATGATATTAAAGATCTGATCTCTTTTGGCGCATCTCCTCGTGCTACATTATTTCTTACCCGCGCCGCCAGAGCACATGCCTTTATCAGAGGAAGAGGCTATGTTACTCCGGAGGATGTCAAAAGCGTTGGCATGGATGTCCTGCGCCACCGTATAATCACCACTTATGAAGCTGAAGCAGAAAATATCACCCCTGAAGATATCGTTCAGAAGATTTTTGACAGTGTTGAAGTTCCATGATACTTTTACGGAGCACAAATGAACAGAATTGCTTTAGGGTATCAATTTATGCCTTTTCTTCTCTGCTGCACAATTCAATCTTTTCTGTATGCAGAGAAGGTTATTGTTTATGATCCTGTAAAAGGAATCATTTTCGTCGATAAAAATGAAGCTGAAAAGCAGAAAAAAAATACCAGCAATTCTTCTGTAACTCAAAAGCAAAGAAAAACAAGCACTGTCGATCTGCATCCCGGACGTAAAAAAGATCCTCCGGAACTTTATTTCAGATCAGGTCTGGAATATTTCCAGAATGGAGATTATAAAAATGCGCTGAAAAATTTTTCCTATGCAGATTCGGTAGCACCCAGTCCTCAATCCATGTTATGGAAAGCTAAAACATACCGTCAAATGGGTGATTTCAACAAAATGCTTTTTATCATGCAGCAGATCATCGAAAATTTTCCAGAGTCGGATGTCGCAGATGATGCACTGTTCGAGCTGGCTCTGCATTACCAGAAAATCGATGATTATGAGCGGGCTTCTTTACTTTATACTCGCCTGACAGAACAATACCCCTTCGGACTCCTTTTTTCAACCGGAGAGGAATTACGTGAAGTAGCAAGAGAACAAAAAAGACTGATGCGGGCAGAGCTCATCAACCTGCTTTCCATTCTGGGATTTTCAGGGGATGATTTCTCTGCCAATATTCGCAGTTTCCAAAAAAGCAACAATCTGGAAATCACCGGAAATCCAGATCAAAAAACAGTACAAATGATTCGCACCAGACACTCTGAATTTTTGCAAGAAGAGCAAAGGCTGCTTCTTGAACAGAAAAAAAGAGAAAAATCCTATCCAATGCTCTTTGGTTTCGGAGCTGTATCTCTTATCACACTGGTACTGCTTATTCTGTTACAATTTAAAATTAAAGCTAAAAAGCAACATATATCCGAACTCAGAAAAATCATCACAGATCTCGATTTGGGTAAACTATGATACCAAAAGAAGTTCTTCAAAAAGTTCGTCATATCGAAATTAAAACCAAACGTATCGTCGATTCGATAATATCTGGAGGGTATCACAGCGCTTTTAAAGGCAAAGGAATGGAATTCTCCGAAGTCAGAGGGTATATCGAAGGTGATGATGTTCGCACAATCGATTGGAATGTCACTGCACGCATGGGAGATCCTTATGTCAAAAAACACGTAGAAGAACGTGAATTGACAGTGATGCTCATGGTCGATGCTTCTGCATCTGGAAATTTCGGTTCAGTCAATAAATTTAAAGGCGAAATAGCAGTAGAGCTCTGTGCGTTGCTGGCGTTTTCCGCTATCAAAAATAATGACCGGGTCGGGCTTATCATTTTTACCTCTGATGTGGAACTTTATATTCCCCCAAAAAAAGGGAAAAACCATGTACTGCATGTGATAAGAGAACTCCTGTTTTTCAAACCTGCTCAGTCGGGTACCAATATAGCAGAGGCACTTAAATTCCTTAATCGTGTACAGACCAAAAAAGCAGTAACTTTTCTGGTTTCTGATTTCTTTGCCCCCCCCTTTGATGCGGCTCTGAGAATCGCCTCAAAGAGACACGACCTGATAACCATCACCATAAACGATCCCAGAGAGATGTTTTTTCCGGACTCCGGGCTGATAGAACTTGAAGATGCAGAAACTGGTGCAACGGTTCTGGTAGATTCAGGAAGTAAACAATTCAGATTGCTTTACCAGCAGGAAATGCAGAGAAGACACTCTTTAATCAGCAACCTCTTTAAAACATCCGGTATCGATGAGATCCGCATTTCCACAGAAACCGGATATGTAGATCCTCTGGTTCACTTTTTCAAAAAGCGCGAAAGAATGCTGCGAAGGTAGCTTATGAGCCTTATTATCAGGGATAAAGAAATTGATTCTCAAATCGAAAGTGTATTGCCCGAAATAACCTCTATCCGCAGAACAATTCATCAGAATCCAGAACTCTCTGAATCTGAAAAGGAAACTGCCCGGCTGGTTTATGACAATCTTGAAAGAATTGGCCTGAACCCTTCCTTTCACCTTGACAAAACTGCTGTAACAGCATTATTGCAGAATGGACGTGGTAAAACGATTGTGCTTAGGGCCGATATGGATGCTCTGCCGATAGAGGAACAGACCGGCTTGACTTTTTCTTCAAAGAAAAAAGGTGTAATGCACGCTTGCGGACATGATTTACATACTGCAATTCTTATTGGGGCCGCTTCAGTACTTAACAACCTTAAAAACAGATGGAAAGGCAACATACTCTTTCTGTTTCAGCCGTCTGAAGAAGTCGAGCCAGGCGGTGCTTACAGGCTCATCAAGAGCGGTGTCTTTCCCAAAAAGGCAGATGCCATCTTTGGTTTACACGTCTCAGCAGATCATTCCTACTGTGTCATCGGGGTCAAAGATGGGATAGATTTTGCCGGTGTTACCACCTTTGACATAGTAATTAAAGGCAAGAGCGGGCATGGAGGAACACCTGAGAAATCGATAGATCCGATAGTCTGCTCTGCAGCAATAATATCCCAGTTACAGACTCTGATCAGCAGGGAAGTTTCCAGATTTATTCCTGCCACTCTTACGATAGGATCTTTACACGCAGGAAACATCCGGAATATAATTCCAGATCAGGCTATGATGCAGGGCACTCTCCGTACGCACTCTAAGGAATGTATGGATTTAATGATAAATCGAATAGAAGACATGGTACTTTCGACCGCCAGATCTTTCAGGGCAACTGCGGAAGTCTCATTTAACCGCTCTTACCCGCCCGGTTACAACAATCCGGAACTGCTGGAGCAGTTTATCAATGAATTTACCAAACTCGCAGGTCCGGATTCTTTAATGCGAAGAACAAATCCCTCAATGTATGCAGAAGATTTCTCATACTATCAGGAAATTATACCTGGAATCTTTGTGCATCTGGGTGTTAATGACGTGAAGAAAAGGTCAGCGATATACGGAATCCATTCCTCAAAATTCAATCCGGACGAGAGGGCAATTAAAACCGGAATCACCGCACATATTGCATTCGCTCTGAATAACCTGACCCCATAATAGAAAGAGATCTCCCAAAAATGGAAATCTATGCTGGTCTTTTTATTTAAACTATTCAATATATTTGTTTTCACTCTTGATGATGATATCCATAAACTGCTCGGAAGAATTTACACTCATCAACTTCTTTCTGACATCCTCATAAGACATAATGCGCGAGAGAGAGGAGAGTATATGGGTGTGTTCCGCAGAAGTGTTCATCGGAGAAATCATCATAAAAAGCAGATGAACCGGTTGTTCATCGATTGCATTGAACTCAATACCATTTTTATGACGGGCTGCCACCATATATAGACGATCTATGCCGGAAATTCTGGCATGTGGTATAGCAATACCATAACCGATTCCTGTAGACATGTCGTTCTCGCGTTCCAGAATTTTCTGTGATATCCCATCCCCATCCTGCAAACCATACAAAGAAGCCATAAAACGGGCCATCTGTGTAAGTACATCCCGTTTATCGATACTGTTAAGGTCAATGAGAATGGCGTTTTTCTGAAGAAGATCCTGAACTTTCACGTACAATCCTTTGTTTCTAGGGTATAATTATCAAAAAGACCCTGAAATCTTTTAAAATCATATTTTTTCATATTTTTAGTGAATTTCAAGAGTCAGTAATTCATCCAGTAATTATTCATCAGAGAAAGGGCTATAGAAGCATTATACTATTAAGTATTGGAATCTCTACGAAAAATCGCATTTTTTTTTCTGCGCTGTGCAGCAACAAAAACTCGTCCTACAATATAAATTACAAAACCGGCTATAGTCACACCAAAGGCTAATTGCGGGACATAATTACCCATATAACGAGTCTGCATATAAACCAGCAGTCCCCCAAGAGCGACCACAAACCCGATGACCATTACGTAAATACTATGGGAAAGGAGATACTCATATATTTTTTTAAACATAAGCGTTAATGCCTCCTGTTTGCAGGTTCTATAAAATGATTTCTGACTGAGTGTTTTTCAAGGGGGCCACCGTGAGCTTCAATATATTTACACTATTTCGAGGCGTTTATTTTCTGATACTCTGCTTATAATTCAAAATTACAAACTGGCTTGCACAATTTATTCCCGTATAATATTTGCCAGACTCAATTAATCTGCCATGCAAAGTATAGCACTCTTTGTCAGGTAATCTGGATTTAACAAAAGCTTTTTTATTTGACATAATAATTTCTGTACCGGTGCTGGGAGAGATCCCTATTGGTTCCCTTCCTCTTTTATTAATTCTGTTGTCTTTTAACCTGAATGTAGCCATTTCTCTCTTTTCACCAATTACATAAATTGTACCGTCGGCCTCATTGCAGGTAATACCTTCAGGCTGATTCATATTAATTTTTATTTCCGACAAAACCCTTCCTGTAGAATCCATTCCTACTATTTTCTTTCCTATCTCATTGAGTATTAATATATTACCATCCGCCAGAGCGTAAATTCCCGCAGCATCTCCATCCAAACTGCTCCAGGAAAATGTGGTAACTTCCTGATATTCGACTGGTTTTCCGGTGCTATCAAACAAGATACGAAAAAGAGCCGGAGAATCTTTTTCTTTCACTGCAAATCCTGATTTTCTGGATGGTATATATGTAACATCTTCAATACCGGAGTTTAAAGTGTTCTTCAAAATGTACAGTACCTCGCAATCATCCCTGTTTATCGAACTACTTCGGGGCTGTGGCAATTTTATCCGTATCACATTTCCATTTCGTTCTTCACTTACCAGAAAGTGGTTGTCAGCCTGAAAGGCAATCCCTTCCACATCATCGAACCCACTGAGACTGATACTATTCACAATTTGCCCTGAAGTCGTTATCTCATGAACATTACACGATTTATTATCTACAACCAGTAAGGTTCCTGTGTTAGGGTCAAAAGCTATGCCTGAAAAATTCGAATCATCAGACTGAACCTCTTTTTTAGTAACCATTCTGTAATCAACAAGTATTTCGGCAATAGATTGCGCAGCCGACAGAGATGTCAAAAGCAGCAGTGCAATAAAAAGATTTTTCAAGGAGTACATCTTTAAACCTGTCAGATAGAGTCTCTATGAAGTCGGGGTTGTTTTATGTAATCTAATTGGTTTGGAGTTTCTGATCAAGTGGCAATCGATAATCCGGATAATAGAAGATAAAAGTGGAAGTATTAAATTTACCTGCAAAATTTATTATGAAATAGTCAAAAAAGTTTTCTGAGTCTGTTTTGATTGTTTTTATAATCAGCCCGATAACATGTACATTTTCCGTAAAGAGTTATCGTATTTATATCAACCGTCTTGATGCCTTTACATTTGGGCCAGGCATTCTGAATATGATTCGTCGAAATGACCAACTGGATTATCACTGCAGTAAACTGTAATATCAATCCCGTTGATTCCCATATTTGCATTAAGTAGTATTTAAATTGGAGATCTGTTTTTCAAAACTATTAACCAAATCTGACAAATTAAGATGAACGGAGCTGCGGTATGTTATATATTTAAAACATGAGAATTGCTGTTGATATTTCGAAATAGAAAATTAATCCGAATCAGCCGGCTTTAATGTTTCCATTCAGATTACTGCAGTTTTTCCTGTCTTGCTAATTAAACCATAACATTAAATCTTACAGGATTTTATAACCTTAATTTTGAAAGAGGAATTCGAGTTGAACATTTTGCTAATCTATCTGGAAGTACCGGCCACATTCTGGAGTTTTAAACACGCGCTGAAATTTGTTAATAAAAAGGCGGCTCTTCCTCCGCTTGGTCTTCTGACTGTATCCAATCTTTTGCCCTCAAACTGGCAAAAACGGCTGATTGATCTGGACATCTCAAAATTAAAAGACTCGGATATTGAGTGGGCTGATTATGTATTTATAAGCGGCATGATTGTTCAAAAAGCATCCGCAGTCGAAACAATATCCAGAATTAAGAAATGGAACAAATTTATCGTTGCAGGTGGCCCTCTTTTTACCACCGGATACAGTGAATTTGAAGAGGTAGACTGCTTTGTACTCAATGAGGGTGAAATAACGATCCCGATGTTTCTCGAGGATCTGCAAAAAGGTACTCTTCAGCGAATATATACATCTAAGGAAAAACCGGACATTACAAAAACACCGGTTCCTGACTGGTCTTTAATAAAAATGAAAGATTACGCATCAATGGCTTTGCAGATTTCCAGAGGATGTCCGTTTAATTGTGAGTTCTGTGACATCGTGATCATTAATGGCCGTATCCCGCGGGTGAAAACACCCCAGCAGGTAATAAAGGAATTTGATGCACTTTACGATGCAGGATGGCGGGGATCGCTGTTTATAGTTGATGACAATTTTATTGGGAATAAAGTAAAGGTAACAGAGATTCTGAAAGAAATTGGTGCCTGGATGAAGAAGAAAAACCGGCCATTTGTCCTTTACACCGAAGCATCAATCAATCTGGCTGATGATCCTGAAATCATGCACCTTATGCGTGAAGCTAATTTCAACTGCGTATTCATTGGCATAGAAACTCCCGAAGAAGAGGGGCTTCAATCATGTGGCAAGGTGCAGAACACTAATAAAAACCTTCACGATAAAGTGAGAATTCTTCAGAATAACGGCTTTGAAGTACAGGCCGGCTTTATCGTGGGATTCGATACTGATACAGTTAAAACATTTGATAATATGATCAGGTTCATTCAATCAAGCGGTATCGTGACCGCAATGGTTGGTCTTCTCAATGCCCTGCCTGAAACACAGCTTTTTCAAAGACTGCAAAGTACCGGAAGGATCCTGAAGAAACCAAGTAATGGTAACAACACTGACTTTACAATCAATTTCATTCCGAAAATGGATGTTGACACACTGATTCTTGGGTATAAACGGGTGCTCAATTCAATTTTCAGTCCCCAAAATTATTATTCCAGAATAAAAACACATTTGAAAGAATACCGCCAGACCTCAAAGGCTCCTCCGCTTCCTATTTCTTTGCAGCTAAGAGCCCTTACAAAAGCTATCTGGAAACTGGGTATTCGGGAAAAAGGGCAGCGCCATTTCTGGAAACTCTTTATCTGGACCACATGTTGTCGTCCAAAAATGCTTCCCAATGCAATAACACTGTCAATATACGGTTTTCATTACCGTCGTGTATTGATGAGTAAGGCCTAAGCGTAAGTTCCGGGGCATAACCAAATGTCAAAATTCACCCACTAAAATTTACCAATTCTGCATTTAAATGGTTAAATAAAAAGATCTTAAGAAAAAAAGGAACAAAAGGAACTGCTTTTGATGGTCATAAAAAACACTCACAGAGAGTCATGACACATTTGGACCTGCCTCATTTTTTATTTATCTTTAATTCTGCTAATGCCCTGTAAGTATTACAAATGATGATTTCGCGGAACAGAAAAAAACGGCCCATTAAAAAATGGTCTTCTACCGATGCAAAAACTGATTCTTCGTTGCGCCAAATATTACTGGACCTATATTGCTTCCCGTTATTTAAAGAAAAATCGACCAGATTGCCCGTCTGAACGCATTCTGATAACTAAATTTGACAGGCTGGGCGACTTTTTCCTTCTCATCCCTTTCCTTCAGCAGCTTCAAAAGGGAAAAAAAGAAATAGTCCTTATCAGCCCGCCAATGAACAAAGAGGTAATCGACTATCTGCAAATCCCGATTTCCTTCATTCCATTTGATAACAGCAGTATTGATAAATTTTCTGAACTTCTCAGATTTGTGCGTGAAACACCTTTTAATCACGCTCTTAACCTCAGCATGAATATCTGGGGGGGATTTCTGGTAAATCAATCAAAATCCACTAACAAAACAGGACTTTTGCAGGAACGGGAACATTATGTTTACAAAGGTGCAAAACTGTTCTACGATAAAATCCTGAGCTATCCACCAAACACGCACAGTTTTGATGTTCTTTGCAGGGTATTTGGGGAAATCACTGGAGAAAACCGGTTTTACCCCTTTATTGAGACGAATACCACAGATAATGGATGGATAGTTATTCATCCATTTGCATCCTGGAAACCCAGACAATGGCCTGATTTTTTTAATCTTATAAAGATTCTTACAGAGCGGAAGTACAAAGTCAAGGTGATAGGCACCCCTGAAGAATACAGAAATAATTCTATTCTCGAAACCCTTCGAAATAACCCATCTGTATCTTTTAAGGTTCTTTCCTCTATCAAAGATCTGATGGAGCAGATAAGCAGTTGTACCGCATTTATTGGGAACGATTCCGGTCCGGCACATTTCGCAGCACTTATTGGAAAACCCACAACCATTATCTGGGGGCCGGGATTTTTTGAAAGAATTCATGCCAGGGGGAAAAATGTTCATTTCTGTATAGTACTGGTAAACTGTCGACCATGCCGCCAGAAAGGAACCACCTGTGAAAGAAAAAACAATATCTGTTTGAAGAGTATAACAGTGGATATGGTTTTGGAGAAATTCGAATGCAGCCTGAATAAACAGGTAACTCTTTCTGATCACATTTCATG
>CAYPMS010000031.1:13968-36288 GCA_964411655.1 uncultured Fibrobacter sp. | reverse complement strand
TATTTACAATTCGTACTATGAATAGCTCCTTTTATTATAACACAGTAGAATTATGCTTTTATCAGATAACCTGCAAGAGTTCCGATCAACTGTTTTTCTACTGAAAGGGAGCCTGATGAGTATTTTATTCAGATTAATATTAATATTTTGTTCGTTGTTTTCATCCTGTGCTTTTTCACAAGAGTCTGCAAATAAAGGACAGCAGCAACAAAATGAAATAGAACAATTGAAAAATGAAATCTCGAAAATAAATGAAGAGATGAATAATCTCAGATCTGAAATCCAGCAGCTTCGTAAATTTATTGAAAAAGATTCATCCACTTCCTCTTATAATGCATCACCTGAAGATATTCCTTCACAATCAACCGAAAACAGAGAGACAGGATATTGGCTTTCAAAATCGAACAAAAGACATAATTCTTCATGCAGATATTACAAAACGCCTGGTGGCCGACCATGTAGGCCAACTGATGGAGTTGCGTGTAAATTATGTGGTGGATAAAATCGGATTAATCTTTCCAGACAATACCAAGATTTTAGTATTTCACTTAGCATTTCCAAAATGGGAAAATTCTTTTTTTTTTGATAATCAGAGCCTGAAATCTCACATAGAAAGATGGATTATGGCTCAGTTGCCGCTTTTGCAAGTTTTCAGTCCTGAAAAAGTTCGCAATCTGGGTTAATTTCTGCTTTTGTTGCAAATTTCTGTTTCATCTGTTTAAAAAAGTCCTCAATGAATTCCATCTTTTCCTGATCCTGCTTTTCACCGATTTTGCCATCAAGAAACTCTTCAGGGATCTCTCTGAGAAAGGGGCAGGGGGTAACCGGACGGATTTTTCCACGGTAAACCTTTGTACCAGGATACGTGAGATAAAGCCGTTTTTGTGCCCTGGTCATTCCAACATAGAAGAGTCTTCTTTCTTCATCGATTTTGCCCTCCTCAAGTGAGCGGGGAGAAGGAATATAGCTGCTGTCAAGGCCTGCCAGAAAAACCACAGGGAATTCCAGACCCTTTGATTTATGAAGAGTCATGATGACAACTCCTTTACGGGGCTTATCCTCAGTATCTTCATCGGTTTCTGATGCGATCAGGGCAATTTCCTGAAGATAACCAGCAAGGGTAGGTTTCTTTCTTTTGAACTTGTTTTCGTAAATTTCTATGCCATGAATCATTTCTTCGATGTTTTCCAGGCGGCGTTTATAGTCATCATCTTCTTTGTAAGCACGTTTGAGGTGTTCGAGGTATCCGGTTTCATGGAGTATGTTTCTGATTGTGAGAGAAAGAGAGCTACTGTTAAACTGTTCGTTGAATTTCTGCCAGAAGGCAATAAAGCTGTCGATTTTTTGGTGTTGGTCATCACTGATTTTTTCCAGAGAACCATGTCGGTTCATGGCATCCCAGAGACTCATTTTGCGAAGTGCAGCGAAATCATCAAGTTGTTCGAGAGTGGATGGGGTGATGCCTCTGTTTGGGACCTTGAGTACTCGCATCATACTGAGTTCATCGTGAGCATTGGCAAAAAAACGAAGATAGGAGACGATATCTTTTATCTCTTTACGTTCATAGAAACTGGTTGCACCACTGACCGTGTAAGGAATTCCTTTTTTTCGCAACTGTTCTTCATAACCGCGCATCATGGCATTGGTACGTAAAAGAATTGCATGATCGGTATAACCAAAGGAAGTATGTTCATTGTGTTCTGCTATTTTTTCAGCGATCCAGACGGCTTCATCCTCTTCATCATCCCCTTTGTAATGCATGATTGGATCACCATCACCGGAAACAGCGGTTATCTGTTTGTGTTTGCGAATGCGGTTATGGGATACGACTGCATGTGCTCCGGCAAGGATCTGGTGTGTTGATCTGTAGTTTTTATCGAGTACGATGGTAGTGCAATTACGGAATTCTGAGGAGAATGAGAGTATGTTTTCGATTTCAGCACCTCTCCAGGAATAAATCCCCTGATCGTCATCACCTACAACCATTATGTTGTTGAGTGGATGAGCCAGGAGTTTTGCTAATTTCATCTGCACAGCGTTGGTGTCCTGGAATTCATCTATCGAAATATAACGATAACGGTCCTGATATTTGGCAAGTACCTCAGGGTATTTTAAAAATAACTGAAGCGGCAGAAGCAGCAGATCGTCAAAATCAACGGTTTGTCTTTTCTGGAGAATAGCATTGTAGGCTCTGTAGACTCTGCTGAGTTTTCTCTGGTCTGGATCTTCCTTTTTCAATTGTTCAGGATCAAGTGTGCTGTTTTTTGCCATACTGATTTTGTATGCAAACTCTTGTGGGTCCTGATCTTTCAAACCACGTACCCCTGCTGCTCTCATAATACTTTTAAGGGTGGAAATTTTCTCGTGCTCATCGATGATACTGAACGATTTGGAGAAACCGATCTTTTCGCCGTCCTCACGGAGAATTTTCACACCCAGGGAATGAAAGGTAGACAAAGTCATGGCATCGGAAATTTTGGGAGAGGTCAGGGCAGCTATTCGGTCTTTCATCTCCCGGGCAGCTTTGTTGGTGAAAGTAACTGCCAGGATTTGCTCTGGATTACATCTTTTTTCGTATACCAGACGTGCAATACGCATAGTCAGTACACGTGTCTTTCCACTTCCTGCTCCTGCCAGTACCAGTAGTGGGTTATCATTATGTAATACTGCTTTTTTCTGATTTTCGTTGAGACCATGGGTAAAATCTGGCATTAGGACCTTTCCGTTTACAAAACAAATTAAAACACAGGCTTTGAGAAAATAATAATGTGACTGGATCTGAAAAGTGGCGAATTTAGAGCAAAATTGGGGAAAAATTATTCAGGCAATGTTGGAAAAGGATTTCTAAAAGGTTGAAAATCAAGCGATAAGCCTGATTAGCAAAAGGGGAATCAGGCCGTGGTCAGAAAAAATTCAACGAAAGCCGGAAGCCCTTTAGTCTGCACTGATTTTTTAATAATTCGTTTTTTTCAAAGAAGAAAACTTCCTGTGGCTTGATTGCGCAGATTGTAAATTATACCGCATTTGGTTATCTGGTTTGAACATCCTTTGATGACCTCTCTTTTACTGAACATTTTCGAAGCTGGTTTCTCATGAATCTATTGAGGGTTTTGGTATTGTGGCTGGCTCCTTTTTTAGTCGTATCTACAGGATTCTGTTTTTCTCGTATTAAAAAGATGAGATCTCTGAGATATGTATCTTATGCGGTTATTTTGTTTATAGCTTTTTTAACTGATCTGAATTCTTTGAAATTCAGCAATTACAGGCTGGATATTGCGCTGTTTCTATCTGTAACGCTGATCTTTTCGGAATTTTTTTGGAGTATAATTCGTTTCAGAAATAAAGTCTTTATAGCAATATCCCTTGTAACTGGAATATTGGTTTTTGGTTATATATTCCGACTGTGGTTTATTAACGGACCGGATCAGATCTGTTCTTTTTGGAAGTCACAGGTGGTTTCAGAGTATTCCAGGAGTACTGATCCCGGGAGCACTGCTAAATATAAAATAAGAGAACAGGTTAAAAGGCAAAAGGGTGATAGAACATTTAAACTTTATAAGTGTCTTAAACACGTTCCAATGGAGAAACTACTGGGGAAATTCAGGGCACCTGAAGGGTATGGGAATGCTCAGTTTAGTTTTCGATGGTACGTAAAAAACGGCACTGTAATGGTTGACTTAATCGGGGATTCAGATACACTATGGACTCTGAAAGAGGAATTTTAGAGTAGAATTTGAATTTTAATGCATCTTTAGGTATATTTCTGGACTATTTTCATTTTTTTTGGGGCTCAATTTCGTCGGTGAAAGGAGAGATTGGATGAATCGATCAATTATTAAGGCTGCTTTGGTTTGTGTTACCTCTGTATCTGCCATCTGGGCACAAGCGGTTTCTTTCAGCAGTCCGGCATCCTGGATTACTCAAAGAAATGATACAGTATTTATAAGGGCACAGCTGGATACTGCTTTAATAAAAAAGAAAGCGGTTTCAGTCTCGCTTTTTCAGGTTAACGAGGGTAAGAAGAAGGTAATAGCAAAAAAGGACCTGAAGATTACTGACAATGTCATGGAATTGATGTTTGCAAGAGTGGGGAAGGATCTGGTTGGTGGGAAGGAATTTCTTCGTCTGGAATGGGCATTAGCTGACAATGGTGAAAAAGGAGTAATTGAGCCTATTGGGATTCTCGACCTTAATAAAGTGCAAAAAGGTGATACCATTAAAGCTTTACGGGTTCAGGATGGAGCAGAAGCGAGTTCTGTCGCAAATATAATCAAGGCAGAACAGTTCAGGAAGGTAGGTTCTGTGGAATTTGGAACTGCATGGAATAAGAATACTCTCTTTATTGTTATGAAAAAAGTACAGGACAATAGCATAATCAGTTTTGCTTTTGATGGTAAAAACGGTAAAAACGCATTCCTTTCTTATCCTGATCGGGTTATCTCTTATTTACCTGCAAGGGATTCTTTGAGTACAACTCATTATAACCGGGAAATAAAGGGAGATACCCTGAAGTATACTGAAAAACTGTGGCATTCAGAGACAAAGAAAGAAACTATTGGTGAAAAGGTAGTAATAAGCATGTCCTGGGCGGATATTGGTGTGATTCCTTTTGAGGAAAGAATGGTAGGAATTGGTGTGTTTGCTCAGCAGGATGGAAAGGTTAAAGCATCTGTTCCCCAGAATGCACAGTTTTATATTCCAGGAACCTGGGGGGATATTTTCCTGCAGAAGTAGTCATTTTTTGGATTGCTTTTTGTAGCATAGTGTTTTATTTTATACCAACTTAAAAAAGATATTCATGGTGACTGTAGTTCAATGGTCAGAGCCCTGGATTGTGGTTCCAGTTGTTGGGGGTTCGAGTCCCCTCAGTCACCCTAATCATAAAGCCTCTTGCTGATAGCAAGAGGCTTTTTTTTTGAGCAAATTGAGTTAATAAAATTTTTCTGAAAACCAGTTCTCTTTATTCCTTAAAATACCTCTTTTTTTTAAGAGCGACTTCCTGACAGGATTCTGTTTTCACCTGATTATCCAGATTCAGAAGTACCACATTAAGATCCAGGCAGATATTATGAATGATTTCTCTGAGAAAAGAGCTGCTGTAATTACCGTTGAGAGTATACTCAGATAATATGCTGTTTAGCAGGTTGGAGAGTTGTCTGAGTTGCTGGATGATTTCCTGGATACCGAATGGTTCCTTTTCCTGTAAGGGAAAACAGTTTCTGGATGATTTAAGAAAAAGCTGCTGATCATCGGAACAGTCTTGTTTGGGGTTGGTGCTGAATTGATCCATAAGCTGGTCTGCAATACTGTCAAATTTGGGTGGAAGAAATTTTGGGGGATGGGTAAAAGAGTTATCGAGAAGAAGATCTTTTTTGCTGAATTGAGGTGTCATTTTCAAAGCAGAATAATAATCATCAGGCTTTTTTTTGACTGAGTTGCTTCTCATACAATGGGCGGCAGGGCCAAATCTATCCAAAAAAAATTTTCTTATGGGGCCAAACATTTGCAATACTCCTGATAATTCAGAATTGCAATTGTGAATGCAGGTTAATATCAGTTATCAATTTAACCTGAGAAAAAGGTTACAAGCAAGTTACATTTCTTACAGATGGGGAGGAGAGAATCTGGTAAACATATTACAGGATTTGAGCTTGCCCGGAAAAAATGGCATGTGAGTTGCAGACTGAGAACAGGTAGATTTTACCTGAATCACCCAAGTCGGAGGGATAGTATGAAAAGAATTTTATCCTTTTGCAGTCTGCTTTTTATTTTGCAAACCAGTAGTTTTTCTCAACTGGACACAATGTTTGATGGAGGAATGGTTTCGCCGCAGGTCCCACGTTTTGAAATAGGACCTTTTTTAGGACAGCCAATCGGTTTGAGTGCCAGGTGGTGGTTTAATCCGACAAATGCAGTAGATGTAATCGGTGCCTGGTCATTTACAGAAAACGGGATTTTTGAACTGGATGTCAGCTATATACTTAACTATTACTACCCCCGAATAAAAACCGGTACACTTCCATTGTATGTAGGTGCAGGTGGAGGGTTTCGTATCGGTGATGACTGGTTTATAGGTGTGCGTTTTCCGGTTGGAGCAGAGTATCTGTTTGAAAATTTTCCTGTAAGTGTTTTTGCAGAAGTCGATCCACAGTGGCAGTTTCTGCCGGATAACGGGTTTGTTATTGGAGGGGGAGTAGGAGTAAGAGTTACCATCGGTTCTGCTTCCAAATGATTATAAACGGTTTTGCTTGGTACAAATTTCGCTGTTGCTTTTGTTATAGTTTTTTTAAGTAGATAGTGCAAGGCTTAATACGGGGCCACTTTTATCATAAAGGGAATGATATGAATCTGAACACCAGCAATTATCAGAAATTTTTGACTTCCATGGCTTTTGGAATTGGAAAGAAAGTGGGGATCTGGAAAATTGCTCTTCCTGTAATAGAAATGGTTGCTCAAAGAGTTTTGATTAAACAGGTCTCCTCTGAGAGTAAGGACTCGAAGCGGGAATATCAGGATCGTTTCTTTATGAAGTTCAATGTGCTTCGAGCTGCGCTAAAAGCTTACGATAAAGGAGCTCCGGCAGTCAGAGAGTGTATCCAGAATCTGTTTATTCGTCAGTCGCTTGGCCCTGGGATCCAGCAAACAAAAGATCGGTTCAGGTCCAAATACGGAATAAACCCTCCAGGATTTATGACCATCTCTCCTGAGGGGTGCTGTAATCTGAAATGTCACAACTGCTATGCAGCTAGTATTCAGGGTAATCTTCCCAGGCTCTCTAAAGAGGTATTCAGCAAAATTTTAGATGAGAAATACAATGTCTGGGGAAGCTGGTTCAATGTAATCTCAGGTGGTGAGCCTTTTATATGGAAAGATGATAAGACCGATCTGATCGACATGGCAAAGCAACATCCGGAACAGTTTTTCATGGTTTATACCAATGGCACTCTGATAGACAAGCAGAGGGCAAAAAGAATGGCTGAAGCTGGCAACATTTCACCTGCTCTTTCGGTGGAGGGTTTTGAGAAGGAAACAGATGAAAGAAGAGGGAATGGCACTCATAAACAGATTCTGCGGGCTTTTGAAAATCTTAGGGAAGCGGGAGTACCTTTTGGCATTTCTGTTACTGTAACCGCCCGTAACGCAGAGATACTTCTAAATGATGATCTTATTGACTTTTATTTCGATAAGCAGGGTGCTATCTACCAATGGGTTTTTCAGTATATGCCGATAGGAAGAGGAGCCGATACTAAAAATCAGATCTCTCCTGAGATCCGTAAGAAAATCTGGTTTAAGGAGCATGAGTGGGTATGTAAGCGACGTTTGCTGATTGCAGATTTCTGGAATGGGGGGACATTTGTTTCTGGCTGCATTGCCGGAGGTCGTCAGGATGGTTATCTTTATGTTGACTGGACCGGTAACGTTTATCCTTGTGTTTTTGTTCCTTACTGGAAGGACAATATTCATGACCTTTATTCCAAGGGAAAAACTCTTACCGATGCGCTCTTTTCCGATCTTTTCCAGGGATGGCGGGACTGGCAGCACAGCTATAGTTTAAATGTGCCTCTGGAGAGAAGGGGTAATCTTATTCGTCCTTGTCTTATGAGGGATCATCACGATTGCGCCAGAGAGGTTCTTCTGACCACAGGTGCAAAACCTGGCAATAGTAGTGCTGAAATATGTCTTTCCGATAAAAATTACAAGGATGCCCTTAAAGAGTATGATAAAGAGCTGGCTAATCAACTGGATCCAATCTGGAATGATAAATACAAGTCCTGATTCGAGCTGTGAAAAAAAGGAGGACAGGACTGTCCCCCTGTTGGCTGCCTGAGTTGTCCAGTGAGCTATATATCGATTTTGGATTTTTAGTGTGCTGGAATCTCTTTTTCTGTGGGCTGAAAACTCAAGGTGTATGGCAACGACACCATTACAATCCCCTGAATCAGAATCTCGATACCTACCAGTAATCCAATAAACCAGATTGCAGAAACAGGCCATCCTGAGAGTACAATAAACCCTAAGATAAGAGAGATTATTCCACCAAACATCAGCCAGCCCCATTGACTCCCCTGCTCAACCGGGGCAGCTATTGTCCTGTAGAGTCCGGATGTTATCAGAAATACCGATATCAAAAAAGTTAAAGTGAGTATCCCAACTACCGGTCTGGAAATAAGAAGTACCCCAATTACTAAAGAGAGCGTACCTCCAAACATCCTCCACCAGAATCCTTTTTCATGTCGGCTTCCAAACGCATGAACTACATCTACGATTCCTCTGACAGAAAGTACAAGACCTAAGAATACCACTGAAACGAAGGTGGTAAAACCTGCCACTGCAACAGTTAAAAGGCCAAGGATTATTAATCCTGCTCCCATTGCAATGCTCCAGGTTTTATACCTCTCAAGGCTTTTTTTTTCGGTCACATTTTCAACTTCATTCATAAACAACTCCTGTTTAAAAAGTCTTTTCTGCTGGACATCCTTCCAGAAGGATTAATTCTTAATCCAGATCTTAATGGGAAAATTGCCATAAAGACGGATGCATCTTTTATCAGGATCCCTTAAAAAGAATACGCGAAAAAGGATCATTTTTTGCAGAATATTCGGATATGGAAAAAATTAAACAATCGGAGCCGGCTTTCTCATCCGTTCCCAACAAAAACAGTATTATAGGAATCGGGCAGATTTCACTTGGAACACTGGTGATTATTATTGCTGCTTTTACCACCTGGTTAACCGTGTGGGTGTTGGGGGGAAGTCTGATAGTGTGGGGGGTTATCGATTTAGCGCAGTTTTTTCATAAGAAGAACCAGGATTTATCCTGGTGGCGTCTTGCTTCAGGAGTATTGGCCATAGGGGGTGGAGCATTGCTGTTATTATTCCCGGGAATGGGTGTGGCAGCAATATCTCTGGTCTTAGTAATCCTTTTTATCATGGGTGGTATAAATAAAATTTTCGGTGCACTAACGGATCGTCCTGCTAACTGGGGGTGGGTAGTGTTTGGAGGTGGCTTATCCATCATTTTAGGCTTTTTCATTTTGAGTCAATGGCCGATAAAAAGCTTTGTGTTTCTGGGTGTACTGGTGGGTTTAGAGATATTGATGAATGGATGGACTTTGCTGGTTGTGGAGTATGTTTCCCGAAGATTAATTCATTACCGCCGAGAAACTACTTCTGGCGCTTCAGGATGACTTCAGATTTATCTATCATGTGAACAGGATCTGAGTAAGAAAAAGAACTCTACCAGAGTGAATGTTTCTTTGTCGGTTCACTCTCAGATTGAACTTCAGTTTTGGGTTGCCTTTGTCATCGGATAAGCGGAAACTTTACTGCGAAACCTTATTGTCCAGATATCTTCTTGCCTGCTCAATTGCATAAACCACCTCTGGAATGGGGGGCAATTGGGCTGCTATCTGTTCGAAATGTCCTCTTTCTTTTATCATTTGAAAGCTTCGAGTGAAATTAAGATCATAAACCCAGCCAACCAGAATCAGCTTAAAATCATTGAGGCATCTGATTAAAGAGAAATCCCCTATTGAACCGCTTGTAACAGCTGAGCAGATCTGGGGGGAAACACTGGGGGAGTCTGGAAGACCGGTTTCGATGATTTCTTTTCTGGTTTGAGATGGATTGGTATAGTGTGACGCCACAATTGAATAGATATCCAGTTTGTCGGCATCCCGAATCAGTCTGCAAAGAAGATTCTGATCTTTTGTAAGATCATCTGGAATTGTTTTGGCGCTGTGATAAAGAATTGCTATCCGGATTTTTTGAGACAGATCCTCGGGCAGCTCATCGAAAATGTGACTTTCATCGATGACTTTTAATCCAAGCTGAGAGTGATTTACCGATTTGCGATCCTGAAAGGTTCTGTAGTCTTTATACTGCTGAAATCGTCCTACATCGTGAAACAGTGCTGTTATTTTGGCAGAGAAAAGAAGGGGATTTTCCAGGGAGATGCTTTTACAGAGTGAATCCATTTCAATGCATACCCGTTGTGTGTGCTCATATTTTAATAATACAGCTTCGCGAAGTTCCGAGGGACCACAGTTGAAGGAATGTGCGTAATCATAAAACCATCTGGAGAGTTTGTTTATTGCTTGGGTGTAATTCATAAGGTTAAGGAAAATAGTATGTGAGAGAGAATTCGAACAGATATTTTAGCACAGTGTTTCCAAATCTAAACTCAGTTTTCCTCACAAATATCGATATTCCCTCATTCAAAATTCTGCGTAGTTCCAATACAATCGACGGAACCCTTGTATAAAGGCATTTCTTCTTGAGACCATTGTACATGGTGTAACCACAATATTCAGCTTCCTGCATTAAATGCCTTATTAATAAACTATTTAAAGGTGATATCCTGCAATAGTGGCGAGGTCAGCATCGAGCCTGGCAACTGAACCCTTTGATAGCGAGCTGTGGTGCTCATTATTTCTTTGGGTAATGCAGGGTATAATACCGTCAGCAGGTTCCCCAGATTTCCTCACCGCAGGTAACAAGGGTTGCTATATCCTTCGAAGGTAGTGTCGTCATCCAGAATGCTTACTACTTCCGCCCTTAGATAGCAGTTTTGGAGTGATTCGGTTAAGGGAACTGGTTCTGCGGCTTCATAGATATTTTCCTTAAAATATTTTTTTATTAATAGTCTCTCGCTTTTGTAAGGACCACCCAGGAATACATTCAGTTTCAGTAATCTTCCAAATTCAGCAGTGCTTTTGGCATAAACAATTAAACTGGAAAGACCGGAGGTATCAATCGATGTATTGGAAATAACCGGTTCAAAAGGGGTGAGCGATCGGTTGATGGAGATAAAGGGGCCATTGGTGATAAAAGCAGCGCCATCACGGATACCATCCAGAATTTGAGCAGATGAGTGTTTCTTGCCATAGATACCACTCTTTCCAAATCCCATATAGCGATTAAAACCCTCATAGATGCTTAAAAAAGGGATGCTGGTTGCTCTGTAGCGGTTAAAATCACCATGCGCATCATTACCTCCCAGCAGAGGTATACGCAATCCTCTCTTTAATAGATTAATCCACATGGATTTAGATCGATACCATGACCTGTGATATCCACTGTTTAAGGCTTGAAACCCATCGAGTTTATCCGAACAATCATCTTCCGACCAGCTTCCCCGATGAAGTAAAAGGTTCTGCAGAAGGCCAGCCTGAGATCCGGGGTGAGCAGCGAAAGCAATACCTCCCTGTTTATGAATTTCATTAATCGCCTGATTAATAGTGAGTTGTTGAGAAAAAACGGTGTTTTTGCGGGCACCATCAAGAGTACCGCTGATAAAATCATTCAATCCCAATCCACAGAGATGAACCACTTTGCCATCTTTATTAAGACAGGAGATCTCTTCTCCAGGGATTATGATCGTTTTATGATCAATCATAGAATCTTGCAGAAAAAGTTTCCATTTCGTAAGTGCCTTATCCTGTTCCAGGTAGTTTTCACGCTTACAGGCCAGATCATAGGAGTGATCGGTTATTCCTATAAACTCAAGACCAGAAGCTGAAGCCATCCGGTCATAAATTTTTATTGGCGGTCCAAATTCCACATGGCTCTGGGAGTAGATAGAATGGTTGTGAAGATCTCCGTAGGTGCAATACTCATTTCCTGGGAGTGTTTCGCTGCAAACTCTGCATTTAAAAGGGGCTTTGGATGAAGAAAAAAGGTTATCGTTAAGTACTGTCCATGTCCGGTGTTTTCTGGTGATAGAGACTGTCGCATTTACATGAATCTGACCTTCCGGCAGTTTGGATCGTGGTATTTCAAAGATAAATGCCCGAAGCTGATCATCTAAAGAATGCTTTATTTGGTGATCTTCTAAGTTTTTAAACTTGAACAATTGTGGTGGAATACGGCTGGTGGAAACAGCGATTGCTACTTCATTAACTGAGACAGGATAACGGTGAATATCATTAAACAGCAAAGCTACAGGAAGATCAGAACCAGGATCGATTCGTCTGGGAAGGTCAAATGCGATTTCAGGTTCCCTGCGGTAAAGAAGGCTGGGAAAATTGGGAAAGAACCGAAAATGAATTTCTGCATACAGTAACAGAACAGGTAAGTCGAAAAATGAAGGTAACATAGGATGGAAAATAGCTACTTGAGTCATCTGTTTCAAACCAGTATTTCTGCAAATTATTAGAGGTAGAAAGAAAAGAAGGATTTCTGTTGCAAAAACCGGGATTTTCTTTTTTACGGTTATCTGATATTATTTTTGCCAATCTGAGTATTCGCTCTGCTATTATGTTGATAGAAATTATTTTATCTTAAGTGCGGGTTGGAAAGGCCCGGATTCCTTTTTTCTTATTCAGGTGCATTTCATCAGATTCCAGAAAATCCTAAACAATAAATCCGGTATGCCATGATAAACAGGAGATTTTTTGTCCGGTTGAGGATAATTTCAACCGTTATAATCTTGTTGATAAGTTTTTTTTGCATTACCACATATGGCGTGCTTCTGTTACCTCCTGTGCAGAATTATGTATGCGATATCGTAGAGAAAGAGCTGGATTCATTTCTTAAGGGTGATGTCAGGATCGGAAGGATCAGATCAAATCTGCTTTCCAGACTCGATATCTATGACCTAAAGGTGATGGATAAAAGCGGACGTGACGATTCTGTTTCGATTGAGCATATCCGGATCCGATACAACATTTTGGCTCTTCTGAACCGGACAGTACATGTGGTTTCGGTGTTTGGGAAAGGGATCAACGCATCTATTTCAGTGACAAATAATGGAGAAATGAAGATACCGGTCTACCCGGATTTTACGCTGGTTGATTTGCATAGGAAAAAGAAACAGCCAGAAGATCGGAAGAATGCGGGTATTTTCTCAAAGAGAGAGTCACCATGGAAAGCAGTTATTGGGAATGTCAGGTTAAATGATGTAAATGCAGTGTACAGAGACAGTTGTTTGCATTTTATGGGCTCTGTAAATGGAGCGAGAATAAGGGCCAGGTTTCCAGAAATTGATTCCATAAAACTTGAGTTGATGGTTCCGCAGGCTGAGTTTAGCAGTAATTGGTGGAACGGGACACTGGATACTATTGGTGGAAGTGCAATTTTGCGTTTTAATCAGCTGAATCTGCTGGAATCGTATGTAAAGGGGTCAGGTACTGAAGTTTCCGGATGGGGCACGATTCCTTTTAATATGAAAGAAAGCTGGGATCTTCACGCTACTGTCAGTACAGAGATGGCACCGGTTCTGGCAATTCATGGATATGTTCCTGCTTTTAAACCTCAGGGACGACTATGGGCAGAGGTATCATGGCAAGGGACTCTGGAAAACCCGATTTTAAAATACAGAACTTCAGGTTCTGGGTTAAACTATTATTCTGTTGACATCGATTCCTTTTTCCTTCAGGGAGGATACGTTAACGATTTTGTGGCAAGCACTAAAGGGGAAATTATTTCGCAGCTGGGGAGAATCAGACTGGATGCGGGGATTCAGATTCCACGGCTCATGAAAAAACCTTCATTTGGTAATTATCAGGCTAATGTTTCCATTGATCAGGCCAGGTTAACATTACTAAATGAAAAACTGGATCTGGATGAGAAGAAAATACCGGGGGAGAGAGCCATTGCCAAAGGGAAAATCCGGGGCACAGGTTTTAAGAGATTACCCGATTATGTGACGTTAAGAGTTGAAGCTGAAGATAAGCTGTTTGACCGGGATACTCTGAAGTTGTATGCAGAACTCAATAACAGACAATGGGTTATTGATGGAGAGCTGGGGCGGGATTTTATCGAAGGTAATGGTCGCATACAATCGAATCTGGTTGTCCATGGGAAGGTTGCAGGTCAGATAACTGATGCCGCTTTTCTCAGTCAATACTTTTTAAAGGAGAGAATCGATGGATCGGTGAAATTTGAATCATCAATCGATGGCTTGATTGGAAAGCCTTTTATTCATTGTTCAATTGACAGCAGGAATCTCAGGTGGCGTTCGGTAAGATCAGATGCATTTAGCACTGTGATTCAGTACGATGGTTCTGAGTTGAACATAGGAAATCTTCAGGCGAGGATTTCAACCAATCTGGATACACTGGCAGATTTTTTTAAGATTGAAGGAATCAGTGGGGCTATGACTGCTGCTGTTAAGGCGACAGGGGCGATTTCATCACTGGATATCTTTGCTTTGGTTTCTGGAAAAGAAATTAATTACAAAGGATACAAAGCTGATTCTTTGAGTGCCGAAGTGAGCATAGGTGCTTATGACCGTATAAGCTGGAATAATGGTTATGTGAAGCTGGAAGGGACAGAGGTGAAGACACATGGAGAGTTTAGTCTTTCCAGCATGCAGACAGATGTGTCACTCTCATTACAAACGCAGGACTCGGGGAAAAAAAAGAGGGCAGGAGAGATAAATATTGCCGGGCTGTTGGGAAAAGATTCGGTGCAGTCGGGGTTTAAAATCTCGAAACTGGATATCACTGCAATTTCTCCATGGTTTTCTTTTGGCAAGGATTACAGGGGAGCATTGGATGCTTCAGGAAATTTCAAGGGCAACTGGAAGGCTCTTGAGGGGAAAGTGGGAGCCAGACTGGATAAGCCGGGATTTAAAGTACACCGGATAGCCTCTATCGATTGTATTCTTGGGCTGGCAGATTCTTTGTTGACTGTAAAATCAGAAATATTTCTGAAAGATTCTTCATCACTTCTTCACCTGAATGCATCTTTACCGCTTTTGCCATCCAGAGGGTGGGCGATTGACATGATGGGCTCGGAGGTTGCCAGGGTGGATCTTCTCGGCACCGGTGTAAGTCTTGATGGGATTGCATTTATTCTTGACAGCAGTTCTATTGCAAACGGAATCGGTGATGTAATGCTAAATATGCATAGCGATCAGGGAGTTTGGGTTCTGGGAGGAACCGTTAAGATAGGAGAAGGAGTATATCGTAACAGGAAAAAAAGGATTTCTATCAATAAATTGAGGTTGATGACAAAATTATCCGGAACGGTATCAGATCCACTGCTGGAGTATTCTGTTTTCTGTGGTTCTGCAAGAGTACAGCGTGGCAGGGCAGACAGTCTGTATTTCAAGGGTTATTCGACTATTGATACCCTTAAAGTGACAAGTAGCAAGTTCTGGTTTCCAAACAATGGAACAGTGGAAGTTAATGCCATAGTTCCCTTGAAAAATATGGATTCGCTGATGATTCAGCCTGGCTTTGGAATTGATTTTAATATTAACAAATTTCCTTTGGTTCATATTTCACCTTTCTTGATGGATAATACAATCAGAAGCGGTGTGGTTGATGGTAAAGGGGTAATCAGAATTACCGGAGGAAGGCCAGTACTTTCGGGTAATATTAAAATGGAAGATGGTAGATTTGCTTTTGAGGAGATGAGTCCGGATATTGGTCCTGTTGATGCACAGCTTGTGATGCGCGGCGATTCGGTTATAGTGAACAAACTGAACGGGAAATGCGGAAAAGGCAAAATAAGAGGAGATGGATTTATTATCTGGAGCAGTTCTGGTCTGGAACAGATGAAAATTGATATTACAGGTAATAATGTCCTGCTGGATTTCAGGGATTTAGCTGCGATTCGTGTTCAGAATGGCAATATTCGTTTTTCAAATAAAGATGATGGTGGCTTTCTGGTCAAAGGAAGTATAGACCTGGGAGATACCAGAGTAGTGAGGGATCTGAGAATAGCTGATCTGCTGGAACAGGTACAGAGAAGCAATATCAGTGTGCAGAAGGATCCGTTTCTGCAGAAGCTGTCAATTATGGTAGAAGTTAAGCTGCTTGACAATCTGACGGTGGATATAAATCTTGGAGATTTAAAAATGGGAGGTGAGGTTTCTATTACAGGGACCGCAGCAAAGCCTTCCTATACAGGAGAAATCAGAGTCAATGAAGGGTACATAAATTATTTTGACCGTAAGTTTGAGATCACCAGAGGAAATTTCTATAATTATGACCCTTATAAGCTGGATCCACTCCTGGATCTGGAGGCGGTTACCGAAATAGATATGATTTCACCGGCTGCAAAGGGTCAGATTCAGACAATCGAATCAGATACTATATATTTGACAATTCAGGGCAGGATGAGTGAGCCGGAAGTGCGGTTGTGGGCCAAACAGATGCCGCTGGATGAAGGTAATATTATAAGTATACTCACTCTGGGCCAGCCGTTAGGGGCTGTAGGAGGGGATCTTGGAGACCGGCTGAAAATCTTTGCTCAGCAGAGTTTAATAGGTTTGGGGACAAGAAAACTGGAACAGCTTCTGGGAATCGAAAAAATTGATTTCAAAGGTAATCTGTTTGATTTTGATTCTGAACACAGTCCGACATTGAGTTTGACCAAACGATTTTCCCCAAGATTTCTCCTTTCTTACGAAACGGCTTTGGGTGATCTTACAAAACCAAAAGTCAGTGCTATGCTCCGTCTGACTAAGCACTTTTTTGTCGAAGGACAGACAAGCATTGACAATCATGGACTGGACTTGCTTTTTAAATACAGCCGATGAGGATGATGAAAAGAATAGCTATTAATAAATGGATTATTTTTCTGATTCTGGTTGGAACTTTCTCAGAAGTTGCAGCTAAAGCAAACGACTGGAGATTAAAAAAAATAACCATTTCCGGGAACAAGACATTCAAAACCGTTGAACTTAGAACCTTAATGGAACTGAAAAAAAAGTGGCTTATCAGGTCACCAGAATTTTCCTCTTCAAAGCTGCGTTCCGATATTTCATCACTGACTCGCTTTTACCGATCTCAGGGATTTTTTGCGGTTGATATTCAGCGCACTGTAAAGAGGGATTCAACAAGGCACAGAGTATTTGTTGAATTACTTATAGATGAAGGTGAGAGGACCAGGATCTGTGAAATCGGGTTATCACAAAACCGCTCAATATTGGAGAATTCAATCCTGACGAAGCTTAAAAGCCAGCCTCGATGTCCATTGATTATGTCTGAACTTGATTCGGATGCTGATTTTTTGAAATCTGAACTGGCTAACAAAGGGTTTTTAAAGGCGAAGGTGGAGCCACACCTGGAAGTCGATTCTTTAAAGATTAACGCAAAAATTACTTTCATGGTAAATGAAGGTCCTTTGATCAGTGTGGATACGATTATCTTATCCGGAAACAAGCATGTTCACTCCAGGGTTCTTACACGTGAGCTTGATTTTAGTAAAGGCGACACTCTTACCACCCGGGAAATCCGCACATCAGAGCAGAGACTCTACAGGACTAACCTGTTTAATTTTGTGCAGATAGAGCCGGTTGTTGAAACCGATTCATCAAAGGATAGTTCTGTTTCTGCAGGCAGTTTTCCGGTAAAAGTGATGGTACAGCAGGCCGATTTTTTTCGCATCGAAGGTGGTGTGGGATATGGAACCGCCGATGGCCCCAGGGCTTCGCTGCGTACCTCTTACGCCAATGTTTTTCAGATCGGGCACAGTCTGACCTTTAGTGGTAAATACTCGGATAAATTGCAGAATGCTGAAGTTGTCTATGGAGTTCCCTGGTTTTTAGGACTTCCGCTTCAGTTTAACAACACGGTATATCTGGAGCGCCATGATGACATTGAAGAAACCTATTATGGAATTTTTCGTGGTATTCGATTCTCTGTTGGTCGCACTACCAATTTTAATCTGGCTTACCAGTTTCTGGTCAACTGGGAAGAGATTAACAATTTAAGAGTAAAAAACGATAGCCACCAGCCTGAGCTTCCCACAAAAAGTATCGGAGCACGCATTTCGTACGATTCCAGGAATAATATGATAAATCCCTCAAAAGGGATATTGAATTCCTTTGAAACTGAAGTGTCTGGATTGACTGGAAATTCCAACCAGTTTATGAAAATAACCGATGATTTTCGTTTATACTGGAGTGCCGGACCATTAATCATTGGAAACGGGCTTAAGATTGGTTGGGTCAAAACATTCGGTCAGAGTATAGCGATTCCACCACAGGAACGTTTTTATGTTGGAGGAGCACGATCGGTAAGAGGTTTTTCGGAAAACTATCTTAAAGTTGATCTTCCAGGTGTACTTCAGGATGCCAATGTAATGGTAACAGCAAATCTGCTTGATATCAGATTTCCATTATTCTGGTGGTTTCAGGGGGCTGCATTTATCGATGCAGGCAATGTGTGGCATAAGGTAAACTACGACAAAGTATTTAAGAATCTTCGTTGGGCTGCAGGTCCGGGTATTCGTTTGAACACTCCGATTGCAGTATTGCGATTTGACGTTGGGTTTAAATTGAATCGCAAATCCGGAGAGGGTCTCTATGAGTTGCATTTTGATTTAGGGCAACCGTTTTGAGACTCGGTTGACAGAGTATTTTTACATTTCTTTACTGAATCTGCTCTTTAAAATAGGTGCATAGCGTAAAGTGATATAATTAAACAATGCAAGAAAAATGGCAATATCAAAGCGGTTCATGGCAACTGCCATTCCTATGGCACCGGTATTCCACACACTTGCAGCAGTGGCGGTTCCGCTTACCGTTTTATAGCTTTTGATGATTGCACCTCCACCGATAAAACCTATACCGGTAATGATTCCATAAATAACTCTGGATTGAGACTCTGTTGTAGTCAGGGTTTCCAGGCTGATAAGCACATAACCGCATGCTCCCACCGCAACCAGGGGAAATGTCCTTAACCCTGCCCCCCTGCTTCCAATTTCCCTTTCCAGACCCACTGGCAAGGCCAGAAGAAATGCTATCAGAAGGTGGTAAAAATCATAGAACATTCTGGATAAGGAGAATTCTGGCTGCAACAAAACTGAAAAATCCTTAAAAAGACAGTGTTTTCAGGCGGAAAGATTAAAGCCTGCCCGATGAGTCCTTTCCCTTTCCGCCAATGAAAAAAGATCATATTCCGATTCCCAGAGCAAAATTGATTGTAAAATATCTGAAGGTATCACCTTCACCTAAAAACACCAGGTTAAACATGGGGTAGAGATCAATGGTGATAAATTCCGGATTTCCCAAAGTAATACCTGCACCCACATTGAAACCGAAACGCCCCTGGGTTCCTTCTCCGAAAACCTCCTCTATTACTGATCCTTCATCTGTTTCACCAGTAACAGTAACTTCGTTATTTAATATGTAAGCTCCTGCACCGACCTGAGCAAAAAGATTTATTGAGCTCATAGGGTAGCGGGTTGTCAGACGCAAGGAAGGAATGATCTCCACTACAAATGCATCGCCGCTAACATTTCCTTCAAACAGATCACCTACGCTTTCAACAAACTCTGATTCGTCAGGGGTAAAACGGGAGTAAGTAGCTCGTAATCCCAGTAATATGTTATCGTCTACATAAAAGAAAAAATTACCTCCTACAGAAAACCCCCAGTTAAAATTCTCGTGCTCAGGACCGACTTCTTTAGATACTGCGCCTATCAAGCTAAGCTTTACTCCTTGTGCTTCAATTGAAGAGTATGATAAAAGAGCGCAAAGTGCCATAAATATACAGGTCTTTTTCATAATGTAACTCCCTTGAGATAAGCCTCACCGGAACAAAGCATACTGTCCAGGTGAAGATCTTATGCTTACCAGGCAGACTGTAACATCTTTTTCCATCTGTACCTGGTTTCCCTTTTTGCTTTAAACAGTTTCATCAGAGATTTAAACAGTAAACCCAGTGATTTCTGCTTCATTTTCCAGAAACGCTTTCGCTTTACCTTGATTCCAAAACATCTGCTCCCTATGGTAAACTTTTTAAAGATTCCCAGAACTGCTGCACTTATAATGGAAATTATAGTTATATTCTTAACCGCACCCACATATTTCTCCTTGTATTTAATTAAGACCAGGTGCTAGCCTTTGGGTGGTTTACTGGCCAGACCATAAATAAAAGTGATCACAAAGACCCCCAATAATGCATAAAAGAGAATCTGGAATATCAGGGCAGAGGTGGCTACAATTCCACTAAATCCCAACACCGCTGCTATTACAGCCAGTACCAGAAAAACCAACGCTAAAGTTAACATAGCATCTCCTGTAAAAGGATACCGATAATAGTTATTAAGGCAAGAATCATACCAAAGGCTGGCTATCATTGGTTGATGGGTTTGATCGGTTTACCACAAAGATTCGCGTAGATATAGATAAACTCCGCTCCCCAAAACAATATCTGACTGGAATAGTAAAGCCAGATAAGAAGGATTATTAATGATGCCGCAGCATTATATACCGAACTGTAAACATTGAACCGAAGATATAAAAATATTATTAATCTGCTCAGGGAAAAAAGCGATGCACTCAGAATACTGCCGATTATCACCGGTTCCCAAGCTATCATGACATCTGCCAAATATTTATAAATTAAAGCAAATGCCAGAATCGTAGTCCCTATACTCAGCAGTGAATTTATTATCTCCAGAAATATCGAAATTAAAGGAATCACATTCTGCAAAAATCCGGCAAAGTAATTGAGCAGAGATCCTGTTAATAATGAAAGAAGAAAAAATAACCCTGTAGCAATCACCATTATCATTAGAAAGAATCTCCTGATCAGTAAATATCTCACACCTTTTCCCGGACTGATACTGATATTCCAGATACGGTTTAGGGAAATATTCAGATGATTGAATACATGGGATGCCCCGTAAAGAGAAAGAAAGATTGCTACCGTAGATGCCACAATGCTGGATGAAGGACGGGAGATGGAGATTATAAGATCCTGAACCAGAAATGCACTTTTTTCACCTATAAAATAGCTTAGTCGCTTAACAATATTCCCCTGGATCGCTTCCGCACCATAAATAAAACCGACTATCGCTACTATTATCAGAAGAAGCGGGGCCAGAGAAAACAAAGTGTAAAAAGAAAGTGCTGCCGAAAGCCTGGAACAATCATCACTGAAAAATCTGGTAAAAGTACTTCTTATTATCTTTAACAGTCCATTACTCTTTCCTCTTTTCATCACTTTTCCCTGAAAGTCTCAAGCTAATGAATACATGCAGATATGACCGGGACTGACATAAGAAATGGAAGAATTTACTCCGGCAATTTTCCTGTATCTCTTCATGTCATCAGCTTTAAAACCCCTGGTTATCGATTTCAACCCATCCCTGAATGCATAACTGTTGCGGAAAAAAAGCGGGCAAATCATAAAGAAGAAAAAAAGAGAAACTCTGCTTCGCAAAAGATCGTTTATTATAAAGCCATATCTGCTTCTGGTGTTGATCATCTTTAACAAACGGATAATATCCTCATCGGACAAATGATGAATGAAATGGTTGGAAATCAAGTAATCTGCCTCATACTCTGTTAAAACATCGAAGACATCTCCCACCACAATGTCTATGCCATCAATACCACGGCAATTCTCTGCTGCAATCGGCACAACTCTTTTGTCGTTATCTATGCAATAAATTAACAGTCTGATCGATTGTTTAAGCGCGGTTCTGGAAAGCCATACCGGTATATCACATCCTCCTGCACCCAGGTCAAGTATGGTGTAATTTTTTTCCCCCTGAGATTTCATATGCGATAGTAAGGTATGTTGTAAAAGAGTACGGATTCCACTAAAATACCTGTTGATAAACTTTAACTGTCTCAATGTGTTGTGAAGCATGAGTAAATTGCAATCCGTAGAGTCCATAATTTCAGTAGCAGATGATCTGTTTTTTAAATCGGTGAAAAGAAAACGGACCGGACTCTTATTTGTATCCATTTTATTTATTCCTAATGAAAAAGCAGAGTGTGGATAGAAAGACCTGCTCCAAAGGCTGTAACTATTCCCCAATCACCATCATTTATACAACCATTTCTCATTATTTCCTTTAGAATGAAAAGAACTATGGGAGAGAACATGTTTCCCTGGCTTTGCAAAATAATCATGCTGAAAACCATCTGACAATCTGAGTCGGAATCCCAACTTTTCAAGCAGATATCGTGCTGTAAGTTCATCTTTGTAAAAATCAGGCAGAAGAGTTAATGATTTCTTTTGAGTGATATTACAGAGAGGTAAAGCTTTGACTATTTAAGCAATCCTTACTGTTTCACTCATGTGATCTGCCTTTTTTTATTTTTGGGCAATTTGTTTATATAACTAAACACCTGATCCTTAATTTTCATTTCTTTAAATTTAAAATCAAATCTCAAATTCTGAATCTCTTTTGGCAATGTATTGTTCAACCTCTCCAACACTGTTAAATTTCAAGGCATCTTCATCCGGAATTGCTCTTCCAAACTCATTTTCCAGCATTACAAGCAGAGTGATTTTATCCAGAGAATCAACTCCCAGATCTTCAAAAAGACGGTTTTCAGAAAATAACAGATTCACATTCACCTTTAATGCAGAAGCAATTACAGAGCGTACACGGGATTTTATAT
>CAYPMS010000031.1:0-13868 GCA_964411655.1 uncultured Fibrobacter sp. | reverse complement strand
TTCACATTCACCTTTAATGCAGAAGCAATTACAGAGCGTACACGGGATTTTATATCGGTTAACTCGATGTTATTCATATTCTCTCATATTTTTTACGGGGGTTTATCCAGTGTGTACTTCCTGTTGCACCTGAATCCAGCCATGATGAGAGAGAAAGAACTGCATTACGATAATCAGGGTCGATTTTGACCACCTGTTCAGATATTCTGCTGCAGAAGGAACATTGGTTGCAGAAACCATTACAGTTTTTTCGTAATTGATCTAAAAAACCATCCAGTTTCTTGTTTTCGATAATAACCGGAGCATTGGCAGTTGAGTAATCGACATCCAGAAGAAGTGATGCATATTTGTATATCATAAGCAGTGATTTGATTCTGATACGATCAGGGCGAAACATCGTAGTCAGCAAACGGAATCGCATTTCCCTTGAGGTACCTTTTTTTTTACTTATTTGTGCTACTGGTGCAATCAGTAGAAGAAAATTTCCATTAAAAGACCTTTTAGAATATGCTTTTACTCTTTGTAAAATCAGATCTGCGGGACTGTTTCTTCCTACAATTTTAAAATTGCAATATCCAAGCTTTTCATACTGACTAATGTCTTCAGGACGAATCCAGCAGGAGCGGATAAAATTAACCGGGTCAAGAAGCCTTTTGCTGGAGCAGTGAAGAAAACAGTAATCAAAAAGAAAACCTTTTAAGGAATCGCTGCTACGAGGGCTTCTGCTGAGAAGGTGCATGTGATTTTTTTCATAGATACAGTTCTGAAGGCAGTTGGAGTTGGCAATCAGTTCCAAAGTACAGGATACAGAATTTCTGATCGCAGCAAGTTTATCGAAACTCCGGTTACAGCTTATTGCACTTATCACTAGAATGTCAGCTCCCAGATCCTGCCATTTGAGCGCTTGATCGGCTGAAGAGATCTGGGCAAACGCATCAACCCGGACTTTAAATTCAGGGTATTGATTCTTTATCAACCGAAGCAGATAAGGAGATGTGACGGTAACTGAGTCGATCTGGATTGAACTCAGAAAATTCAGGAAATTGCGGATTTTTTTCTGTCCTGATATCGTTTGTTCCAGGCCATTAAGATCTGCACAATTAAGAAGATAATTAAACGATATGTGATGCTTATGAGCAAGCTTAACTGCTTTTTTTAAATCATGAATTCCGGCATAATGCAATGTACATGACCAGTGTCTGTCTCCGAATATATCACTATGCATTTTCCCATAAATTTCGGTGACTTCCGGGAATTTAGCCAGAGCTTCTATAATGCCTGATTGAAATCCAAAACCCACGGAAAGGTTCATAAATCATTCCTGATAAGAGTATTGGAAATAAAAGGCAGGTAAATATTATGAACAGAAATACTGCAAAAAACAGGCCTGAAAGAAAGTTAGTGGTATGAATCTGAGTTATGCTCAGAGAAGATCAATTACCAGATAAAGGGCCAGTCCGCTCATCACCAAACCTAAAATAATTTTCAGTAATACCATATTCTGCTGGGTTTTTTTGGCCAGATCATTCCATTTCAACCCAAAGTATGCTAACACCATCACTATCAGAAGCGGCAGGACAAAAAGGAAGTTGTAGAGGATAAGAAAAAGGAATCCTTTCAACCGAAGTGATTCGAGCTGGGTCATGGCTACAATGTAGGGCACATACATCTGGCCGGTGCAGATTGCTTCCAGAATCGTAACTAGAAAACCGGTGGTGATAGAGCCGATGATAAGACTGGTTCCGCTGAGATTACCCGATATTACTTTATGTATTCGAAGTTTGACCGACTTTGGCAATTGAAGACTGATTTTTTCGCTTTTTTTAGTCTTATTGTAAACGAAAGCATCCTTAAAGCTTAAAAAAGCCACAATAACTGCTGCCAGGAATGCACCCCATCTGATAATGCTATATAAGATATATCTACCCTTAATCTGCTCTACGACTCCTTTCAGTCCTAAACCCATTGCCAGATAGGTAACAAATACTGTAGCAGTATAGGTCAGACCAATAAGAAGTATCTGTTTACGGGTTCTTTTACGGGTAGCCATAAAAGAAATAAGAAAAATCATGGTGGCAATTGCACAGGGGTTGATGCCATCTGCTAAGCCGGTAAGAATAGTACCAACCAGAAAACCCCAATCCATCGCTTTGTTTTTAAGGAAATCGGTAAGCCCCGAACTGTCAGCAGTAAGTTGCTTAAATTTTCCCAGATTCTTCCCTATACGTGCTTCAATCATCGTTTTCCCATATTTCATGATGTCATCATAACCGGTAAGGAAGGTGTCAGGAAAAAAAAGCTCCTGCGATGCTGTAGATTTGACCTTATACTCTTCTTCCATCTTTATAAGTATAGAAAGCGCCGAATCTTTGTCGGTATCTAAAAGGATAATTTCCAGTGCGTCATTGTACTTTTTTTTAAGGGGATAAAGAAGTTCTTCTTTAATTTTCAGACATTCACCGCAGGTACTTGAGCCAAAAAACATTATCTGGAGATTTTCTGCTGAAGCGCTTTGCAGGAGTAAACCTGCAGCCAAAAAGAGAGGCAAGAGAAGAGAAGAACGCATGAAAATCCGATCCTTTCAAGCAAATCAAAAAGCTAACATCCTCGGTGGCTATTGATTATCAACAAAAGATACTGTATAAAGTTTAAGCTTAAAAATATAAGACGAATCCTTTGATTTGCAATACATAGATTTGCTGTTTTGATCTGCCTGGTCTTATATCCGCCTGAATGCTCTGAATGCATTTCTAAGAACTCCCATGCCTACCCGGTAGCCTGGAATCTGATGAAAAATTTCCAGTGAACTCAACTTATCGGTTCCGTAGGCCGGGAAGCGAACAAAAAGGAAACCATAAACAGAAAATCTAAAAATTGCTGAAAGAAGAAATAGTGATTTTAGTTGCCATCCTAAAAGAAGGGGCAGCCTGGTGGAAAGATATCCTCCCAGAAGGCTGCAGAAAAAAACCGATAAACCGGTGATTGCAGCAGAAATAGAGATTTTCCTCTCAGGTTTGTCTTCACCAGCTAAAGTCAGCAGATAATTAAAGTTGGATAAATTGTAACCACTCCAGCATAAACCGGAATAGAAATTTAAAAAACAGATCTGCCAGCTATAGCTGGAAAAAATATAGGGAATAGGAACAGTGGACACTAAAAAGCCGGTCCATAAGATTACTCTGCGGTTTCCCAAGCTGTCTGCAAGTTTTCCCCAGAAAGGAAGAGAGATAATGGTCCCAACAATCGTTGCTGCCGAAGCAAGCGAAAGAGAGAAATAGTTAAATTTAAGGTCCCTCACATACCATACATTGAAAAATGGACCTGATAAGGCTACAGCTCCCTGCATGAGAGCGGCAGAAACACTGTAAAAGAGGAATGCCTGACCGGCTTTTAAATCACTAAGTAAAGAAAAACTATGTTTTGAAATGCTTCTTGGTGGTTCATACTGACAGGAAAGCATAAAGCTGGAGATAAGACGGAAAATTGAAGCACTGAAGAAAACACAGGCAAAGAAGATCCAGGGGGCACTGTCAGTGGTAAATTTTCGGGAAAGTAATCCTGCTACAAGTGCACACAGCAGTTGAGTGGCAGAAAAAAAACGGTTTCTCCAGGCAAAATGCCGCCCTCTGACCGCAGATGGAACCATATCTCCTACCCAGGTTATCCAAAGTCCGGATATAACGTTGCCGCTGAAACCATAAAGGCAGAAGATGATAACATAAACCCAGGGGCGAATCGATGGAGAAAGCCATCCAGTAAATCCAAGAAGAAAAAGAAAGAGACTCTGAGAAATTGTACCCCTTAACACATAAAATTTGCGACCCTTTGAAAGATCTAACAGGTGAGGAATAGAAAGCTGCCCTATTGAACTTAGAAATAATGGAAGACTGCCTAATAGAGAAATTGCTAAAGGAGGAGCATGAAGATAAACTGCGGCTGCCACAGAAAATGTCTCTACCAATGCTAGCATGGCATTGGAAAATATTCCATCCCATAAACTGTATTTCAGGCCTGTACAAATTTCACTTCCCCCAATGGGAACTCCACCTAAATGGAGCTCTTTTTCGGGTAAAGAGGCAGGTATTTTCCCTGTGATTGTGTGATAGGATTTCTCAACTGTCTGAATCGTATTCACATTTTCCTGATGGCTTTTCTGAGTTTTGCAGAGTAGAAACGTTATTTCGTAAGAACCTGAATTTTATTGCGTTTTTCTTTTAGGATAACATTTCGGACCAAAAAATACAAAGTCGGATTTTATAATGAAAGAAGTCTCAAATTCCAAGCCAGATAAATCATTTAAAATTTCTAAATTAATCTTCTCTGTCCCTTTTTTCTCCTCCCTGAAAGAAAATCAAAAATTACTTACTCCTGTTCTTACTGAATTCAAAAAACTAATACCTGATATTAACTGGCAGAGTTTTTGATATCCATGGATATAGTTGGCTTTTCTTACATCTGACAATGTTCTGTGAATGGTTTAGACAGATATGGATGTCCCAATAGCTACTTATCGGCTTCAGTTTAATCATGCATTTACATTTAAAGATGCCTTGCGGATCATCCCATATCTGGCAGAACTTGGTATTTCCCATATTTATGCATCTCCAATCTTTAAAGCAAAAAAAGGAAGCCTTCATGGTTATGATATAGCAGATCACAACATGCTAAATGATGAGATAGGAAGTTACACCGATTTTGAGAACCTTATTGCCAAAGTAAATGAGTATCGCATGGGATGGGTTCAGGATATCGTTCCCAATCACATGGCTATCGATTGTCAGAACAAACTGTTGATGGAGCTCTTTGAACATGGACGGGAAGTACTTCCATGTCAATATTTCGATATCGAGTGGAACCACCAGTATGAGACTATACGCGGAAGACTTCTGACTCCGATTTTGGGCAGTGTCTATGGTGATTGCCTGGAGAAGGGAGAAATAAAGCTGGTTTATGATCAGGAGGGATTCAGTCTTTGCTACTATGATCATCGTTTCCCGTTGCGAATTGAGACTTATGCATTGGTAATGGAGCAGGGATTGGTCAAACTCAAAAATGAGTTGGGTTCAAACCACTCAGGGCTTATAAAGCTTCTGGGGGTATTATTCTCAATAAAAAATCTTCCTGGGGTGCAACAGGTGGATGAGCGAAAATTGCAGTCCTCTTTTACAAAATCGATTCTGTGGGAATTGTACACCAACGATGAGCCCATAAGAAAATTCATCGATTCAACTATTGCAGAAATAAACGGCGTACCAGGCAGGCCAGAAACATTCTCACTTCTGGATTCCATTCATTCTGAGCAGCTATACAAACTATCATTCTGGAAAGTTGCCACAGAAGAGCTTAATTATCGAAGGTTTTTTACAGTCAACGATCTGATTTCTCTTCGGGTGGAGGAAGAACAGGTATTCAGAAACACTCATCAGTTGATCTTCGAACTGATTAACCAGGGGAAAATAAATGGTTTACGAGTAGATCACATCGATGGCCTCTATGATCCTCATACTTACCTTGAGCGTTTGCGCCGCAGTGCATCAGATACTTATATAGTCGTGGAAAAAATTCTGGGTTTCGATGAGATGCTTCCTACAGTGTGGCCGATTCAGGGTACAACCGGATATGATTTCTGTAACTATGTAAATGCACTTTTCTGTAAAAAGCAAAATCAGAGACTTTTTGAGCAGATTTACCACAGGTTTACCGGGGATCTCATCCATTTTGAATCACTTCTGGTTGAGTGCAAGAGGAAAATAATCGATACTCATCTGGCTGGAGACATCGATAATCTGGCCATTCTGATAAAAAATGTCAGCGGTAAAGATCGCAGAGGGACCGATATAACCCTTTACGGATTAAGGAAAGCTCTTATCGAGTTAATGATCTATTTCCCTGTCTATCGATCCTACATCAATGGACAGATTTTCAGCAGTGAAGACCGGATGCGTCTGCAGACAGCTATACACAATGCCAGAAAAGCACATCCAGGCCTGTCACGTGAGTTTGCTTTTATTGAAAGATTTCTCTTGTTAAAATTCGATCCTTATGCCACTGATGAGGAAAAAAGGAACTGGACCAATGTGGTAATGCGCTTTCAGCAGTTTACCGGTCCTCTTATGGCAAAGGGATTCGAAGATACGTTTCTATACAATTATAATCAGCTCATATCACTTAACGAGGTAGGTGGCTTCCCACAGATGTTTGGAATCCATACAGAAACATTTCATCTTTTTAATGGTAAAAGAGTGCGCTTCTGGCCTAATTCAATGAATACCACCTCTACTCACGATTCCAAAAGGGGAGAGGATATTCGTGCCAGGATCAATGTCCTTTCTGAGATTCCAGTAGAGTGGAATGAACAGGTAAAGAATTGGGCCAGAATAAATAAGCATCTTAAAGAAAAAGATGAAAGTGGGCTGATTCCAGATGCCAATGATGAATATCTTTTTTATCAGACCCTTATAGGATCTTTTCAACCCGATGAAGACAAGGAACAATACAAAACCAGAATATCCGATTTTATGCTTAAAGCTATCAGAGAGGCTAAAGTACATACAGATTGGATCGCATATAACACCGTATATGAAAAGGGTTTACTCTCCTTTATACAGAGAGTGCTAGACCGAAATGAGTCTTCCGGTTTTTTCGATGAATTTATTCCTTTTCAGAACAAAATAGCCAAATATGGTCTATACAACTCATTATCTCAGACATTGATAAAAATTACCTCACCTGGAGTACCTGATTTCTATCAGGGAACAGAATTATGGGATTTTAATCTGGTCGATCCCGATAATCGGAAACAGGTTGATTTTGATAAGCGCATAAAGCTGTTGAATGAATTAAAACAGGTGCCAATTTCAGAATTTCCCTATTTTATCCCGGTTCTGTTAGCGAAATGGCAGGATGGACGGATAAAAATGTTTCTAATTTATCGATGCAATAAAGCCAGAAATGATCGGGCTGAGCTTTTTAAGAATGGTGTCTATATTCCAATCAGCTGTGGAGGAGTGTTCAGAGAAAATATAGTGGCATTTGCCCGTAAATTAGATTCTCAATGGGCTGTGGTGGCTGTACCCCGATTTCTAACCGGTATTATTAAAGAGGATCAGATCCCAGTAACTGATGAAATTTGGGCAGACACATTTATTCAATTACCCGCAGATATCCCGGCTGTTGAAAATAACTGGTACAATGTGATCACTGGAGAATCTCTGCATCTTGATAACCAGATAAAGATAGGAGATCTGTTCAAGTTTTTCCCCGGAGCATTTCTGGTTAACCTCTGACTCTCTCTGAACTTTAAAATTTTACTCACATTATATATATTTAATCTCTTTTTACCTGATTTAAGCCAGTTGAAACACTCAACTATAGCGACACAGGTTTAGCTTTTTTTTGTATTATTCTCCCCAAGGAGTGTGTTAAGATGCTTGATATCCAGAAGATCAGGGAAAATCCGGAGCTGGTGCAGGATGCAGTTAAAAACAAAAAATGTTCGATAGACATAAAGGAATTGTTGAGCTACGATTCGAGGCGCCGTGAAATAATCAAGGAAGTGGAATCGCTTAAAAACATCAGAAACACCTCCTCCCAGCAAATTGCTATTCTTAAAAAAGAGAAAAAGGATGCAACCGATTTATTGGTGAAGATGAAAGAGGTTTCCGATTCCATTAAAAATCTGGATCAGGAGCTTGATAATGTAAATCAGAAGATAGACGAAATAATGATTCGCATTCCCAACATTGCCCACAGTAGTGTTCCACACGGAGAAAGCGAAAAAGATAATGTGGTAGTGTCCGAATGGGGGAAAGCTCCTGAATTCGATTTTAAACCAAAGGATCACATTGAGATTGGAACAGCTCTAGATATCATCGATTTCCCCAGAGGGGCAAAGATAAGTGGAGCCGGCTTTCCGGTTTTAAAGGGGCAGGGGGCTCTTCTTGAGCGTGCATTGATCAATTTTTTCCTTGATACTCATACCAGGAAAAACGGTTATGTTGAGATTTTTCCTCCATTCCTGGTTAACCGGGCCAGTGGATTTGGAACCGGGCAGCTTCCTAAAAGTGAAGAGCAGATGTATTACATAAATGAAGATGATCTGTTCTGTATTCCCACAGCAGAAGTCCCGGTAACTAACCTTCACCGTGATGAAGTGCTTGAAAGCAGAAATCTTCCTATAAAATACTGTGCCTACAGTGCTTGTTTCAGACGTGAAGCTGGTTCTTACGGTAAAGACACCAAAGGCTATTTACGCGTTCACCAGTTTAACAAAGTCGAACTGGTGAAATTAGTTGAACCAGAGAAGTCATACGATGAGCTTGAACTGCTCAGAAAAGATGCAGAAGGAATTTTGCAGGCCTTGGGACTTCATTACAGGACTGTTGCCTTGTGCGATGCAGACCTGTCATTTGCAGCCGCAAAGTGCTATGATCTGGAAGCCTGGGCTCCGGGAGAGGGTAAGTTCCTGGAAGTTTCCTCCTGCAGTAATTTCGAGGATTTTCAGGCCAGAAGAATGAATATAAGATACCGTCCTGAAGGACAGAAACCACGTCTGGTTCACACTCTTAATGGAAGTGGGCTGGCTACGGCCAGAATCCTGGTGGCGATACTTGAGACTTATCAGACAAAGGAAGGTCTGGTTAGAGTTCCTGAAGTCCTCAAACCTTATATGAATGGATTGGAATTGATAGGCACAAAGTAATCAGAAGATTCTTAATCTGTTGAAAGGTGAGGCTAAAATGTCCATCGGGTGTAAAAAGATTCTGTGGCTCAGCGATGAAATAGATATTTTCCGTTCTCAGATTACGTTTCTGGAAACGAGGGGATATAGTGTCATCCCGATCCTCAACAGCAGTGAACTGCTGGATTTGATTGGACAGGATACAAAAATTGCCGATCTTATTCTAATCGATGCCAAAGCTGATGGTACTGACAGCATCTCTATTGTTTCTGCCATTAGAAAAATTGATTCAAATCTGCCTGTCGTGTTGATAACTCAGAAAGAGGCTGAGAATTCAGGTAAAAGCAATCCGGCAACAAGAATCGATGCTGTTATTACCAAACCTTTTATTACCAGTCAGTTTTTAGCAATATGTAAAAAACTTCTTAATACCTCAGGTTCGGTTCCAAAAAAACTGAAAGAAGCTTTCATACGCAGCTATTCGGAGATAAAAACCATATCCAGAAGTGCCACTCTTAAAGAATATCTCAGGATATATGAAAAACTGGTTTTTTGGAATCTGGAAATTGAGAATTCAGGTGATGAGGGTTTACGTCAGGCCTTTGCTGGACTCAAATCGGACATCGATGCTGGTTTTTCCAATTATATCGTACAAAATTATTGTCTATGGATAAATGCTACTTCAGAGGCTCCTCTGTTGGGATATCGGGTGATAGAAAAAAGAATCATGCCACTATTAACGGAAGATAGAAAATGTCTGTTAGTCGTTATAAGCGGAATGCGTTTTGACCAGTATCTGCAAATAGAACGGGCACTGAAAAATTTATTTAATGTTAAAAGGCAGTATTTTCTGGCTACTCTGCCTTCTGCAGAGGAATTTTCACGCAACTCCTTCTTTGCAGGGGAACTACCTGTTCAGATTGACTCCAGAATTCAGGGACTGTTGAAAGAACCACACAAAGAAGATGAGACGAACCTCAACCAGATGGAAAGTCAGCTTCTTTTTCAGAAATTTTCAAAAAACGGTGAAATATTATCAGATCAGGAACCTTATTATTCAATTATAAAGCCTGCTGATAATGCCTCTTCCATTCTGGCGAAAATTCAGTCATGTCAGAAATCGCGACTTATTACGATGGTACTGGAATTTGAGGAACATCTATGTTGCACCAATCTCAAAGAACAGGAGCAGATTGACTTTCAAAGTGAAGAAAGTGCCAGAAGGTTATTTACTGATCTCTGGTTTCAGAAATCGGAAATTTTCAAGGCGATACAGAGCCTGGCCTCTCAGGATATAACCCTGGTTATTACATCCGATCACGGTTCAGTTCTTTGCAACAGGACAACAGAAGTATATAATACAGAAGAGTTGAATAAAAACCGAAGGTATAAATTTGGCGTGGATATTTCTGCAGATGAACGCAGAGTCGTTTTTATCTCTGAACCATCGCATTTCGGTTTGCCTTCCCTGGGAGAGAATATGAACTGTATTATTGCAAAAGAAAACTACTGCTTCTCCCATCCCGAAAAATTTGAATTCGCCAACAAAGAGTACAGGGCAGGTTTCCAAAAAGGCGGTATTTCTATGGAAGAATTGATCATGCCCCTTGGAATCTTCCAACCGAAAGAAGGCTGATTTGCAGTTGCATAGCAGTTCAGTAATGCAAACCCGTCAGGCCGGCGCCAGACTGGCTAAAATAGTGAAGGCGGGTGATATCTACATTCTGGATGGAGATCTGGGAACCGGTAAAACGGAATTTG
Organism: uncultured Fibrobacter sp.; assembly: GCA_964411655.1. Taxonomy (GTDB): domain Bacteria; phylum Fibrobacterota; class Chitinivibrionia; order Chitinivibrionales; family Chitinispirillaceae; genus JAAYPC01. The sequence goes on along the minus strand of CAYPMS010000031.1, from coordinate 3,427 downwards.
TACGTGGATTTACCGAATCATTGGGCGGTAATGCTAATGTCAGAAGTCCAAGTTTTTCTATTCTTAACATTTATCAAACTGCCGGCATCGATGTTTATCATTTCGATTTTTATCGACTGAGTGAAGCGTCTGAGCTCGAACAGTTGGGTTTTGATGAATACATATATGGTGACGGGGTTTGTCTTATTGAATGGGGATCTCTTTTTAGAGACAGCCTTCCTGCCCACGCCAGAACCATCAGTTTTCTGGATAGGGGAGAATGCCAGAGGGTTCTGGATGCGGATTTTGATTTTTAATATATAACACAAAAGCTAAAATCAGCTGTTAATCTTCTCTGCTCAGGCTCTCTTCCTTTGAAGGTAATGTGCTGTCAATTGGGGGAAAATACCTGTCTGTATTGGCCAGTAACCATTTAGCACGCTGCTGGTAAATTGTATTCTGCAATTTAAGAGACGGCCGTTTCTGAATGTTTACTGACAAGGCTTTCTGAAGCATCTCAGTGAATTCAGCACGGTTCTTGCTTTTTACACTGAGCGATGTGGCAAAGGTTACGAAAGGTGAGACTTTTTCCCCTGAAGAAAACGCAAGTGCTTTATTAAAATGTTCCCTGGCTTCTTCATCGGAACCGCCTATTGATTTTGGTATAGATGACTTGTAGGCGCACAAGATCTCATGAGCTGCTCCATAATCATATTGATCATTCAATTCTGCTACTCTCAACATGAGCGATGCTGCCTTTTTTATCGTCATGCCAAGAGCAAGATCAGAACGATCGGAGATTATAGCTGCCATCCAGGAGGCAGAACACCAGTAAAGAAACGATGTATCAGCTTGGCTGGTCAGGGCAAGAGCAGAATCAGCCGTTTTACCTTTGAGAAGTGCCGTGAAACCGGGATGGCGAAGCTCTATTCCACGTAAGCAGTAATCCCGACCTCTCAGAAGAAGTTTTTTTGCCCGTTTTTTCATCGCTTTCTTCTGGTCAGCCATTGTGTCAGGCAGTGTATCTGAAGGTAAGAGGATGAATGCCTGTGCGTAGAGGCAGAAAAGCTTGCCTGTTGCCAGATGAAGTTCTGCATTCGTGCTATCTTTCTCAAGAATTGTTTCATAAAATTTCATAGTAAATGGAAGAGCATCTCTGACCAGCTCAGGATCATCTTCACCGGTGAATACAGTACTATTTTGATTGGAAAGTGTCTCACCCGCTTTTTTTACTGCCAGTCTTGAAACCGAGCAGCTTTGCAGGAAAAATGTAAGAAATGCAAAAAAAATTAAGTTTTTCAGGCGCATAATCGTATTTTGACAGGAGCTTGGTGATAAAAAATAATTGAAGTATAAAAGTACTATAAATAATGTGGTTCAGGAAAGTTTCTTTGGGGATTAATTGAAAAAAATTTATTTTATCAATCCAAATCTGGTATTCAATACGTCAAATCTTCCCGGAGGAGCCATTATGAATCTGGACCAAGTAATCAGAAAAGTACCCGATTTCCCCAAACCTGGAATCCTTTTTTACGATATCACCAGCATCTTTCTCAATCCGGAAGCATTTAAATTTGTGGTTGATGAGATGATCCGATGCTACAAAGATGTTCAGATTGATGGAATAATATCGGTTGAAAGCAGAGGGTTTCTGTTAGGTGCCTGTTTCGCTTATAATAAAGGATTACCTTTGGTATTAGCCAGAAAAAAAGGCAAGCTGCCAGGGAAAACCATCTCACAAAGTTATTTGCTTGAATACGGTTCAGCAACACTGGAGATTCATGAAGCAGATCTTATTCCGGGGAAACGCTGGTTGATAATCGATGATCTGATTGCTACCGGAGGAACGCTTCAGGCAGTAGCCGGTATGATTGAGAAAGTTGGAGCCAGTGTTGCAGGAATATTCTCCATTATCGGGCTTCCGTTTCTGAATTATCATGAAAAAATTGGCAAATACGACCCCAAAACACTCATAAATTATCATAGCGAATAAATATGTTACAACAAACAATAAAAGAAATTCTGCTTCTGCCTCAGGCAGGCGTAAATGTTACTGTAAACGGATGGGTCAGGACCCGTCGCGATGCTAAAGGTTTCTCATTCCTTGAAATAAACGATGGATCATGTCTGGCTAATTTACAGATCATTGCCCCTCAGAGTATGGCCGGGTACCAGGATGTATTAAAAATCAATACCGGTGCAAGTATAACCGTTAAAGGTATCCTTAAAGACTCTCCCGGGGCAAAACAGCGCTTTGAAGTGGAAGCTCAATCTGTCACTATCCTGGGAACTGCTCCCACTGATTATCCTCTCCAGAAAAAGAGACATAGTTTCGAATATCTCAGAGAGATTGCTCATCTAAGGCCAAGAACCAATTCCATTGGAGCAGTTTCAAGGCTGCGAAGCACTTTGAGCTTTGCGATCCACACCTATTTTCAGGAGCACGGTTTCTCTTATGTGCATACCCCTATAATCACAACCAGCGATTGTGAAGGTGCTGGTGCAATGTTCAGGGTATCTACTCTTGATCCGGAAAATCTGCCACGTACAGGAAATAATCAGGTTGATTATTCCAAAGATTTCTTTGGTAAACCTGCAAGTCTTACCGTAAGTGGTCAGCTGGAGGGTGAGATCTACGCTCTGGCTTTAGGAAGAATCTATACCTTCGGACCTACTTTCAGAGCAGAAAATTCCAACACTCCAAGACATTTGGCAGAGTTTTGGATGGTGGAGCCGGAAGTCGCTTTTTTTAGACTCCAGGATGATATGGATCTGGCCGAGGATTTTGTCCGATACCTGGCCAGTTACTCACTGGATAAATGCAGCGAAGACATTAATTTTTTCAACGAAAGAATCGATAACCAGGTTATAGCCAGACTTGAGAATATCGCAAAAGAACCATTTGTCAGGCTTCCCTATACAGAAGCAATAAATATTCTGGAAAAACAGAACAGCTCCTTTGAATACAAGGTTCACTGGGGCTGCGATTTACAATCAGAACATGAACGCTATCTTACAGAAGCCGTTTTTAAAAAGCCGGTAATAGTGTTCGATTATCCTAAAGAGATAAAAGCATTCTACATGCGGCTCAATGATGATAACAAAACTGTCAGGGCAATGGATGTGCTGGTGCCAAGAATCGGTGAGCTGATTGGCGGAAGCGAACGTGAAGAGCGGCATGATGTACTGCTTGATAAGATAAAGCAGCATGGGCTCAGGGAAGAAGATTACTGGTGGTATCTGGAACTGCGAAAATACGGAAGTACACCACATGCAGGTTTCGGTCTGGGTTTCGAACGTCTGCTTCTTCTGGCTACTGGAATGCAGAATATTCGTGATGTGATTCCTTTCCCGAGATTTCCGGGAAATGCAGAGTTTTAAACCCAAATTATACATTAGGGTAATACAAAGATGGTGAGTTAAGCGGTTCCAAGCGGGAAGGAAGTCA